>JACCLH010000086.1 GCA_013425375.1 Microcaldota archaeon
ATAAGCCGCGACCTGAACGCCGCGCTCAATATACTCGCAAGAGCTACCGGTGGAACGCCGGAAAGTAACGCTTGTGGAGACGTCTTAATAGAGATGTCCGTGAAACAAGACGCCACGGGCTTTAGCCCGTGGTAGTTCACAAAATCACTTCGCCTTGGCGAGGACGGCTACCATGGCCCGTATCCCATCCGCCAGGGGCCGTGGCGAGAATCCAAGGTCGCTCCTTGCCCTTGAGCAGTCGAACACGCGGTCATATCCTAGTATGGAGACGTGCTCTGCGGTGAGGACCGGCTTTCCCTTTTTTGTCAACTTATATATCGCTTCTCCTGCCACAGCCATGAACATCGCGAGCGGAAGCTGGACAGATTTTTTTGGTGGTTCCACGCCGAGGTCCTGCGCCGCTATCCGGTATATATCCTTCTGGGCGAGCGGCTCGCCTGCTATGACATATGTGCCTTTGCCCCTGCCCACAGCCGCCACCACTGCCGCTGCGACGTCATCAACATGGACAAAAGGTATCCTGTTGGTCCCCTTGCCTATGCTCCTCATCCTGCCCTTCCTGATCATGTCAATCACCTTGGCATAATCATCGAACTGCGGGCCATAGATGGTGCTTACCCTGAGGATGACATGGTCAGGCCATTTCTCCACTATCTTCTCGGCCTGGTATTTGGAACGCGCGTAATCAGAATCCGGATGGGCCTCGGTGCCCTCGTTGGCAGGCATGGAGGCCAGCTTCTTGCCATACACCGATACTGAGCTGGCAAAAACAATCCTGCACCCTTTCGGCAGGGCATCCACCAGCCTCCAGGTCAGGCTGACATTGGAGTCATGGAGCGCTTTCTTGTCCGTGGTATCCACAGAACCTGCCAGGTGGACCACGACCTTCGCGCCTATAAGGATGATCTTGAGCTGGTCAGTGGAGAAATCAGTGACCACCTCGTCCTTCAGGCCGCCTGGTTCTCTCACGAGCGGTATGGCGTCTGGCAGCATGGCCATGACTGCCCTTCCCAGCCTGCCTGTGGCTCCGGTGACGAAAACCTTATTGCCTGCCATATTTCTTCGCCAGCTCCTCCATCTTCCTGTCTATCCTCTTCTCTGCCTCAAGCCTTTCAAATGCATAGCTTTTCATGTCCATGAACCTCATGCCTGAGGCGAGGCTCGGATGCACCTTTTCTATCTCACTGAACATCTTCTGGGCAATCTCCCTGTAGTCTATGTGCCCCTGCATGGAGCTTCTCAGTTCCAGCATGTGATATGCTTCCCTAAGGTTGAATGTCATGTACCATCTTATGTTGTAAGCGAGAGGAATGACATACTGGGCCTGCTTCGGATACTTCTTCGCTATCTGGCCATAGGCATCCTTTGCCCTGTCCATCGCGTCTTTGAACTCCTTATCGTATCCTGCCTCTGTTATCTCCTTCGGCATCTTATAGCCCAGATAAGGCGTGAGAAGCTGCCTCTGCTGCGTCAGTATCCTGTGCCTGTGCATGTCCCTGTAGCAGCCGTAGTTCCCGCAGACATCAAACGTGTAATAAGCGTGTTCAAAGGCTCTTCCAGGCTTCTGCCTCCGGTTCTCCCTGTCGCTTATGCATGCCCCGATGACCGTCTCCTTTTCCTCCTTGCTCATCCCTTTGACGATGGCCTTTATCTCGTTCATCGGCTTCAGCATGTATGGATAGAGCGCGGCCTCAGCAATCCTGTCCTCTGCGTGCGGGTCGTAATCCACCAACACCGCACCCCCGTCGTTCGCGCCACCCTCACCACCAGAGCCCGCAGGTCTCGCGCCACCGCTCGCCCCGCTGTATTTCGCGCCTGCATCGGCTATCGCGCCCCTTTGTTTCCTGAAATAGTCCTGCAGGGCGATTCCGTACTTCTCCTTGGCCCTTTTCACGAAAGAGGGTATGACCTTGGCCAGCTCGCCGTGCATCGCGTCGCCTATATCGCGCATCTCAGCCATGTCATCGGCATAGAGCTTTGTGAGCAGATACTCGAAAGCGCGTCCGTCACCGAAAAATCCCATGTTGGTGAGTGTGGATGCAGGAAGCAAACCTCTCAATATGTCGCACGTTTTCGCCCGTACCGTGGCAGCATAGGCCCGCTCGCTTGTCTTGTCGTCCCTTGGCTCCCTTTCCATGATGAATTTGGATATCTTCGGGATGAGGTCGGCATAGGTCTGGAATGCATGGTCGCATGTCTGCTCATAGAGAGATGCGAATTCAGATGCCATGAGCGTCTTCTCCCTGTGATAGAGCCACCTGCCGTCCCTCTTGTTGTCGAAATAGACATACCTGGTGGATTTCTCAAGCGGCGAAAGCCCGATGCGTGAGTCCTCCAGGGTCTTTGTCGCCACGATGGATATGTCCTCTATGGCGATGTGGGCGCCTGCCAGCTCGGCGACAGAATCGTCCCCGTAGCCCACCAGCACCCTTTCGTAGAATTCCTCTGCCTTCCTGACCTGGACCGGGCTCCGGGCTTTCTGCTGTGGTGCTGCCATAAGCACCTCCTTCAGCCCGCTCTCGTCAGAGAGCATGAACTCGTCCAGCAGGACCCGCCTGAGGCTCTTGGTGCTGCGGCTGTACCTTGAGAACAGCGCGCCCTTGACCACTTCGGGCAGGTTGGTGAGTGCGAAGATAGGCCTGTCCATGTTGGTGACATAAGGCTGGAGCAGCCTCTTCTCCTCCTCTGAGAACTCGTCCATGAGCGTTTCTCGCCAAAAGGGTTTTTATGCTGATTGCTCGGGCTTTTTAAATTGTTTCATTTAAAGACAACTAGTGGTTTGATGAAGCACACACTCCTCAAAAAAAGCATCGTTGCAACAGGCGTGACCCTCGCTCTACTGACTGGCTGCGGCACTGCCCATGCAAAACCGATCAAATACCCGCTTCCCGCTCCAACCGCCACATGCGTTCTCGCAGCCGCTCCTCTTGTAGAGAACTGGAGCAGGGGCACCTGCATTTTCAAGGACAACGCCCTTACCTACAAAGGACCCAATTCTGAAAAAACGATTGAGCTTGATACGAAGGTTGAAAATCCGCTGAAAATCATCTGCTCGGACGAATACACCGCGATATTGACTCCTGACAGGGTCGTCATCTCCCTGGGCGGCAAACGGCTCATCACCGACCAGGTGGAGGTGTTCTGGACGTTCATGGAACGCTTCTATCCTTCCAACATGTATGCGATTGGCATCACAGAGATAATGGCTGAGGGCATCAAAGAGGCATCAATAAAGGCCCATAATCTTGTGATCCAGACAAGTAACCGGGAATGGACTGTGGATCTGTCCTATCCTGCGAAATGGGAAATTATAAATAATATGGGATTTATACCAAAGTGGTGACATTATGAATGGCAAGGGCAGCGTATTCATGCAGAAAGAAGAGGCCAAGCAAACAACCATCTACCTCACTAGTATAAACTGCACCGACCCAAAACTTGCCGAACGGCTTCAGAACGCTTTCCATCTGGCTTATGCAAGGACGCTTAATGGCGGGCGCCCGATCCCGGATGAAAACGCCCCATTGAAGTTCATTAAAGCATGGCACAAAGAGAAATTTAAAACTACCCAGTATATGATGAACTACAAGGAGTTCGCTGAGGCCTTTGCCAAAGGCATGCAATACAGGATGCAGGAAAACATGCATGGCAAGATAGATCGCGGGACCCCTCCGAAACCATCCTTCTTCTATGCTATGGCTAAAGAGGACCTTAATATATTGGCAAAAGAGCTTACAGAAATTATCGGAGTTCCGTTCTCTGGAAAGTCGCTGCAATACAATGAAGTCCAAATATCTGCAGACCACGTTCCTGTTTCTTTCAAGGTAGTTGGTCGAGGCGAGGATACGCATCTCGAGGTTGTCTGGCCCAAATGGATCGGGCAACCACCAGCAGAAGAATATAAGGAGAAGGAACCTACCGCGGTCGTTCCAAGGAAGGTTGGCGGGGCATAACCTGCCTGTTAATTAAATCCTCTTCCCATACCTGCCATGGAACTCTACAAGCTCCTTTACCCGATGAGGATAGTCCTGATAACCGTGCGGAAGGGCAAGTATGAGAATGTGATGGCAGCCGCCTGGTGCTTCCCGCTCTCATTCGACCCGCCACTTTTCGGGGTGTCAATAAGCCCGAAGAGGCATACCTTTTCGCTGTTGCAAGGCGCCAAATCATTCGCCATCAACCTCACAGCGCCAGGCATGGACGACGCTGTCCTTGTCTGCGGCAGGAACAGCGGAAAAGACACAGACAAATTCGCGAAAAGCGGCCTGACAAAAGAGGAAGCGAAGAAGATAGACTGCCCGCTGATAAAAGAATCGCCGCTCAGCATAGAATGCGAGCTGGTTGACACGATAAAGGCCGGCGACCATTCTGTCTTCGTAGGCAAAGCGGTGAACGTGATAAAGAGGAAAGAGGCCAAGGGGCTCTACCAATCCCAGGGCGGAGAATGGATAACTGTCTAGCTTTTCCGGTATCCGAATTTCTTGTCATATACATGGTGGTCCATGATGTCGAGCACGAAAGCTATTATCTCAATCTCGCTTTCATCATTAGTAAGCGCGTAGAGCATCCTCCAGAATTGCGGCAGCTCCACTCGGAAGAGATTCATTATCCCGTATTTTGTCCGGTATTCCTCTGGAATAAGCTTCTTCGCTATCGGATCGCCATAATGCGGATTGGCCTTGATAAGCTCGACCTTCTTGTTGACCGCATTGAGCAGCACCCTTTCTATCTTTGACCCCGCGGCTTTCTCATTGAGGTCGCGGTAAGCCTCCTCGGCTTCAGGAGACACACTTCCAGGGCTGAAGCCCCTTTCGAGCATGGATGCGGAAGGCGGCCTGTAATGGTGCGCTCTCTACAGACTTACGCAGGCCGCGCACCCTGGGAGTGTGAAAGGATGACTCTCACTCTTTTCATAATTCCAGGCCCCGGGCAATCGCCTTCCGCAGGCGCGGGTTGGTGTTGTGTATCCAGGTAATCCCTTTCATGGTCACGGCTATTTTGTTGCTCTCCTCAAGATACTCCAGGATGGCCATCAGCGTGTTGTGGTTCACCTGCCTCGGCAGTTTCCTCTTCAGCTCGGCCACGGTTATCAAGCTCTCGCCCACCCCCTTCAATGTCTCTTCCACCATGAGAACGGTATTAAGCGTAGGTGAGTGGAGCATCCTTTCTATCTGGATTCCTTTTGTCATATTAATCACTTTTAGTTATCAACTGATAACTATTTGATACGGAAGTATATTTAAAGGTTTTGTTTATGAGCTGCACGATGATCCTGCCGGTTTACACTTTCGGTTTCCCTGACGGCACAAGCGCGCTCAGTACGCCCAGCAGCTGCGGCCTTCCTGCAAGCACCTTCGCCACAGGCCCTGCGAACCTGCCATCCATGACATCTGGCATGTCGTTGTCTGTCAGCGTGTTGAATATGTGGTTCAGGTCATCGTCGCTGACCTTCTCCAGCACCTTCCTGAGCAATAACCTGTTGGCCATATCCTTGCCCAGGCCAGGCCTCCACTGCTTCTCATATTCGTAAAGCATGGCCTTGCTGTAGTCCTTCCTGGCATGGGCCTTGAGCGCCACTCCTGCTGCCATCACGCCGGTCTCCATAGCTATGCCTATGCCGCCGCCGTGTATCGGGTCCACCTGCTTGGCCGCAGTGCCTATTATCATGCAGTTGTCCTTCACGAACTCGTCTATGGGCGCCCCGACCGATATCACGCCGCCGAAGTCCAATAACGTGCTGGCCTCTTTCAGCTGCTTGTCATTCTTTATGAAAGCGTCCAGCAATGTCTTGGGCTGGGCGCCTTTCACGCCGCCGAGCTTCTCGCTGTTCGCCACGTTCCCGCCTATGCCTATGCCGACATTGGCCTTCCTGTTGGCCTTAGGGAATATCCACACATAGCCTCTTTTTGCCACTTCGTTGCCGAAATAGAGCTCAATCAGGTTCTCATGGTCATAGGGCTTCATCTCGTATTCGTAGCATGTGTCAACGTCATAGAGGGCATGGACCGTCTTGAATCCCATCTGCCTTGCCATCATGGACTCCATGCCTTCTGCAGACACGATGAGCGGTGCGCGTACCTCATAGGGCTCCCTCCCCCCGTGGCTCACCTTCACCCCGTTCGGTTTCCCCTTCTCATCCCTGAGCACCTCAATCGCCCTGGTGTAGGTATGGACCTTCGCCCCTTTCTCCACAGCCAGCTCGCACAGCCACTTGTCGAAGAACTTCCTTTCCAGCACCCATCCCCTGGTGCCCTCGTTCTTCCATACGATGGCCTTGCCGTTCGGAGCGACCACCTTGGCTCCTTCAACCTCAATGGAATAGCACTGCCTCGGAAGGTCAAGCCCCTGCTTGATTATCTCCCCTTTGCCAAGGCCCTCGCCGCACCGCACAGGCACGCCTATCTCCTTCCTTTTGTCTATGACCAGCACATCCATGCCGCCTGCTGCCGCCACACGTGCGAAAGTCGATCCTGCCGGCCCGCCTCCTATGACTATGACATCATGGTCGTATTTCATGCGCATCACCCTCTCTTCGCCTCAGGGGGCAGGTCATCGGGCTCCTTCACTCCCTTGTACATCTGTATGACATTGGCCGGGCAGATTTTCACGCAAAGCCCGCAGTCCACGCACTTCTCAGGGAAATGCTTCATCCTTGTCCCCACTGCCTCTATGGCGCTTGCCGGGCACACAGAAGAGCACCCGACGCAGAATATGCATCCGTCATGCTTTATGGTGATCATTGCAAAACCCTCTCCTACCCCACGCCGTGGGGTTTTGTATGTCGCGAACGACGTATCGTTGTCGTGTTCGACGTTTCGAACACGAACATGCTCGTGAACGTTTCGACGTTCACGACATCGCGAGCATGTTCACAATCATGTTCGTCGTAACGAACATGGTGCGTCTTGTTCGATTCGTCGAACAAGCCGAGGTCGGATTGCCGACCTTGACATCCCAATCTATCGGCTCCAGCCATTATTTGGCCGCTATCTTTTAAGGAGTTTCGCGAGCTCTACCCCGAACAGCCCGGCGCTGGCCGGACCATCAGCAGTCACGACATTCCCGTCCACGACCACCGGCTCTGCCTTGTAAATCGCGCCGTTCTCCCGCAGGACGCTTATGGCCTTCCTGTCAGGGAAAACAGTGGCTTTCTTGCCTGCGAGCACGCCGGCCTTGGCAGGCGCTATGGGTCCGATGCATATGGCGCCTATCACCCTGCCTTTCTCGGCCGCGTCCCTGAGGAGTCTCAGCACGTCCTCGTTCTCAGCAAGGGCAGGCGAACCAGGGCCTCCGACAACCACTATGGCGTCAAAGAACTCTGGGTTCGCCTCATAGGCTGCCATGTCAGGCTGGATGGTGGCGCCCTTCACTCCGGTTGCCTTGGCCCTTGTGAGGCTGGCCACCCTGACATTGTGGCCTTCCTTCTCCAGGACCTCCCTGGGCACGAAAAGCTCCTCATCCCGGAATCCGTTCTGGGCCACGATCATGAGAATCTTTGCCATGTCTCAGCATTCGTGTCAAAGATTTATATGGGTTATGCGGTCCATGCCAAAACGTTCGATTTTTAATCTGTCCGGCGTGTAAAGCAATCATGTACCTGGTCAGCCCTAATTTCTCGGATTTGATGGCTCCCAATGTGGAGTTCAAGACATTCCCTGATGGAGACAGCTACGTCCGCATGAACGATATCTCCAAATGCCAGGGCGAAGACGTCGTGCTGTTCCACAGGCTCTATCCAAAGCAGAACACAGCCATATTCAACACCATCCAGATGCTCCACACGCTCAAGCGCGTAGGTGCCCGCACGACGCTGGTGGCTCCATATCTCCCATATTCCAGGCAGGACAAGACATTCCTGATGGGCGAGTCGCTCTCTGCCCAGGTGCTCTGCAAGCTCTTCAACGACTTCGGCACTGTCAGGCTCGTAACCCTGGACTGCCATTTCCTGAAGAAGGAAGGCGAGTCTGAATACGCCAACCTCAAGATACAGAACATCAGCGCCAACAAACTGCTGGTGGAGCATGCGCGCAAACTGGTCGGCCTTGAGCAGCTCGAGGTGATATCTCCTGACCAGGGCGCGAACTATCTCGTCTCTGAGTTCGGTGGCAAGTCCATGAGCAAGTCCCGCGGTGAGTACGAGCATGCCATGGGGCCGCAGGGCGAGGAGGCCTACCGCACGGTGCAGAAGGTGGAGCGCGAGTTCGATGTCGCAACCAAGAACGTCCTGATAATAGACGACATGATTTCCACAGGCGGCACCATGATAAAGGCAGTGGAGAACCTACGGAAAGGCGGTGCCAAGAAGGTGATATGCGCTGCCACCCACGGGTTCTTTTTGAACGGTTCATTGGATAAACTGAGGAAGATAAGCGACAAGGTGTTCACGACCAATTCGATTCCTAACGAGGCGGCAGAGGTTGACATGATGCCGCTGCTGAAGGCCGCGGCCCCAAACCCGGCGTCTAGCTCCGTTCAACCATAAAAAACAATATTTAAACTTTTCCCACAATAATTGTTGCAGGCTTACGGTGGAACATGTGAAACAAACGTCAAAAATCCAATCCAATCCAGGACAATCCAGTGCTGTCCAGAGAAGCGCATCACCGTTCATGAGCCCGAGGCAGGACTGCGGTCCGGACAGGCTGCCAGCGCTCCTGAGGAAGCCGGACGAAGAAACGCAAAAGAGACTGAACGCGAAACTCCTCACGGCTGCGAAAAAAGGGGACACAAAGAAAGCGCAGAGGCTTATCACCAAGGGAGCAGATGTCGATGCGAGGGACGAGCTACGCTGGACGCCGCTTATGTATGCGGCTTATAATGGCCATAGGAAAACAGCAGATATGCTCCTCAGCCTTGGTGCGCTGGTGGATGCAAGGAATAACGTCCAATGGACCGCGCTGATGCTCGCTTCCCATAGGGGACGTACTAAAACCGCCGAAACGCTGATTAACCACGGCGCCTATGTGAATGAGACCGATATCGAGGGCTGGACTGCGCTGAACTGGGCGATGGGGCATCCTGAGACCTTTGCTATGCTGGGAAGGCACGGGGCAAACATGTTAAGGCGATGAAGCGATTCATGTGCCCTTCGCTATCTTCTCGTATTCCTCTGCCAGGCGTTTCGCTTCCCCTGCGTTCCTGGCTTCTGCGAAGATGCGCACGTAGGGCTCTGTGCCCGACGGCCTGCATATCACCCATGCATCCTTGAGATTGATGCGCACGCCATCGACAGTCACGCAATCGAGTTTCTTGTTTTTGGCGTGCGCGAGCACGCGCTCCACTATCTCCTTCTTGTTTTTCTCGTCAGCCTCTATCTTCAGCTTGACATTGGAATATCGCGGGACCTCTTCCAGCCATCTGCTCAATGGCTTCTCGCATAATGCTTCGGCGAGCTTCGCCGCTGTCATGAACCCGTCCTTGGCCATGCTCAGCTCAGGCCATATCACTCCGCCGACCTCCTCCCCTCCCATGGCTGCTGATTTCTTGGCCATGGAGCGGACGGCGCCCCGTCCGCTGCTGTCAAGGATGCCCACCATCCTTGCCATCTCTTCGCAGAGGTAAGGCGCGCCTATCGCAGTGTATCTGATCCTGGCACCGTATTTCGCAGCCACATCCTCAACCGCCTTGCTTGTTGCGACCGTGGTAACCACATCGCCCTTGAGCTTCTTGCCATCCGCTTTCCATATGATGGACAGCGCATAGACCCTGTCCCCGATGACATAGCTGCCTTTCTCATCAACGAAAATCACCCGGTCTCCGTCGCCATCCCAGGCGATGCCTGCATCAGCGCCGCTTGATTTCACGAGCGCGATGAGCTCCTTGACATTCGCTTCTGTGGGCTCGGACGGCCTGCCAGGGAATCTTCCGTCAGGATGGGAATTCAGGCTGGTTATCTCGCATCCCAATTCCTTGAGCAGCCTTGGCGCGATGAACGATGCGGCACCGTTGCCGCAGTCTATGACTATCTTGGGCTTCCTCTTCGCGATTCTCTCAACCTGAGCCAGTTTCTTAACTGCCTCGATATGCTCCACTGTCCCTGTCTCATATGTCCTTATCTTACCTACCTTGTCCCATCCTGCGAGCCCAGGCTTCTCCATCAGCCTCTCTATCTCCTCTCCCCGTTCCCGCGATAGTGCGATTCCCCTGCCATCCACAACTTTCAACGCGTTCCACTCAGGCGGGTTGTGCGATGCGCTTATTATGATGCAGCCGTCAGCAGCCAGCCGCTTCACCATATATTCAGCTGTCGGCGAGCTGGCCATGCCTAGGTCTATCACCTCGCAGCCGACCGAGGCAAGACCCGAAACCACGGCAGAACGCAAAACATCCCCGGTTAGCCTGCAGTCCCTTGCCACCACTATTTTTCCGCCCTTGAAATAGGTCCCTATGGCCTGCGACAGCCTGAGCGTCAGCTCTGGTGTCAGCTCATCGAACCTGCCCCTGACGCCGTTGGTCCCGAAATACTTCGCCATACAGGTGAGAATGGGCTTCACATGTTTAAATTGGTTGCGATAAATCACCATCATGCAGATAGAAGTTCTCAGGCTCGGCCACCGTCTTCCAAGGGACGAGCGCATAAGCACGCATGTCGCCTTGGTAGCGCGCGCTTTTGGCGCTTCGGCCATGGCATATACCGGCCAGCATGATGCGGGGCTGGAAGAGAGCATCAGGAGGATTTGTGGGAACTGGGGCGGAGAATTCCCCATAACATATGAGAAAAGCGTCACAGCTGTCATCAAAAAGCACAAACGTGACGGCTTCACAATAGTCCATCTCACAATGTACGGTCTTGCTCTCCCCGACGTGCTGCCGGCCATAAAGTCACGCGGGAAAATCCTGGTTGTGGTGGGTTCCGAGCAGGTCCCGCGCGAGATTTACGAGCTCGCTGATTTCAACGTCTCAATAACAAACCAGCCGCACAGCGAGGTGGCCGCCCTTGCGATGACCCTCGACCGTCTCATGGAGGGCAAGGAGCTCGAGCCGCACGATTTCGGCGGAAGGATAAGGATAGTGCCGTCAGCCAGGGGCAAGGACGTGGTGGAGACGCGCTGATGGCCGCGCGATATGCTGCAGGGGCCTATAGGAAGATTTTTATTAAATGCCAGCATCTATTGTCCGTGATATTATGCTAGAGCCTATGAGTATCGTTTTCACTAAGGCGGAGATAAGCAGGATGAAGGAAGGCATCCCGAAGGGCGTGGAGGTCCGGCTCAATGTGGATGCGATGGATCCTGTTGACAACAACTCGCTCACCATGGGATTCACATACCTCGTCACTTACCTCCCAGAAATGGCCCTGGTCAGGGTCGCTGGCAAGGCGAACTGCAGGGACTCCCCTGAGAACATCAAGAGGGCGCTCATGGAATTCAGGAAGAACAAGGCGCTTCCTGCGGACCTGGGCGCCACTGCGCTCAATATGATAAACACCAACACCGCGGTCAATGTGATATTCTTCATCAGGCCCTTCGGCCTGATGCCTCCTTTTGTGCCGCCGCCCATCATCCCTGCGGCAGCAATTACGGCTGCGGCATCGCCTCCGGCCAAGCCAGCGGTCAAATCAAAGGGCCGCTGATAGGGCCAGGTTGAAACAGGCAGACCGCGTCGTGGCTGTCCTGATAGCCTAAGAAAAAAGACTCAGGGGCCAGCTAGAATTGGCCGCCTACGGAAACGCCGACCTCTACTGGCACTTTGCCTTCCTTGCCTATATACGGTTCTACCCTGGAAACGTCCTGCGCGTTTGACTGGTCAAGGCCAGCGCCAGTGATCGCGCGGCCCCTGCGGAAGTATGCCTTGATATAGTATGACGGGCCGAGGCCGCCGCCATAGTCCGGGGTCCACTCCACGCCGACCGCGGTCTCGCCCACCAAAGTGCTGGTTTTTTTGCCTGTTGGCGCCACAGCTGTTGTTGTCTCTGAAGCCGGTGGTGTCGGCCTCCAGCCGGTCTCCGTGCCCCCTTCGACGTAGAAATGGACGCTGAGCTTGTCGCCTGCCACGAAATCCGCCTTGGCAACAGTGATGCCGTAGCCGACTGTGGTCCTGCTGATCTCGCTGATGTCGCAGCCGAGCGTCATGCACGCCTGCTTCAGCTCGTCCTTGTCTTCGAACACGCCACTGCTCGCCACGAATATCTTGTCCCCTTTCAAGAATATGTAGTGGGTAATCGCTTGGTTCATGGTGGATGTATTTATCAGATTTATGTTGTGGGAGAGCACCACCTTGTATTCATTCCACCTCAGGTCCCCGTACTGCTTTGTGCCGTAGAAAATGCCTCCGAGGAGCTCCTGCTTGTAGTCCTGGAATATGCTCGCCAGGTAGCCTGCGCTCCAGTTGTGCGAGAAGTCATGGTATTTGTAGGCACTGGTCTCAAGCGGCAGGGTGAGCGAGCCGAATGCCCGCTGGGCTGTTAACCACAGCCCCCTCCTGTCTCCTGAGAACGTGAACTTGTAATCTCCGCTCTCGGTTGCATCTATGTCCAGGGTGAAGACGTCCATGCCTATCATATGGTTGTTTGGGGGCCTCAGCCACTCCTGTAGGTCCTCCTCGTCGCCTACCTTCAGGGCGCCCCTTGCCGGAGCCCCCTCAGCACCGCCGCCGGCCCTCACGGTTATCGGTGTGTGCAGCACATAGTATCGCTTGTGGGTGTCATTCTTGCCCTCTGTGGCCAGGTGCGTGCCAAGATACACGTCGTATCTCTCAGGCTGGTGGCCTTCCCTGGTGTCGGCATCCTTCACTGCCACCAGGACGTCCAGCAGGTTCCTCTCCATGAGAAGCCTGACCTCGGCGCCGGTGAGCTCGCTCTTCTTCCCGATACCTAACGGCATCGCGACCTCCTCCACTATATGCCTGGCCACGCTTTTCTCCTTGGCGGCCTCGGCTGTGAACTGCGCTACCATCTCGTTGTCAGGCAGGAGCATCCAGTCAAGGTCAGTGGTCATCTCCCTCACCGCCTCTATCATCTCAGCAGGGTATGCCAGCAGCAGCCGCTGCATGTCCGGCTCGCTCTTCTTTATCTCCAGGAACACATCCCTGAGCGCCACGGCAGGGTCCTTGGTGGTCCTCTCCTCCAGGATGTTCTTAATCCTGGTCACGCTTGGGTTGCCCTCGTCCAGTCTCTTGGCGAACTCCCGCTTTATCTCGCTCTCAGGTCTCACCATCCATCCGAACGTGTCACGGGCCTCTTCCACTGCCTTGACCAGGTCCTTGCCATACACATCCCGGAGCACCAGCGAGTCATATCCTATGCCGCCCATCTCGCGGTAGCAGCGGCGCACTGCGTCCAGCTTGCCCAGCCCCTGTGTGAGCACCGCCTCCTGCTCATAGCGCACCAGGCCGTGTAGCGGCCACCTCAGGCCACCACCGATGTCGATGTCAGTGTAGAATGTGTCTTTCCTCACGATGGGGTGGGTGTAATCCGTTCCTGTGGTCGCGCCATTGGCGTCCGCCTTCTCCCGCGCGACCAGCGCAGTGGGGAACATATAGGCATGGGCTGCCAGGTCCACGAACCCGATTGTGGGCTTGCCGAATATGTACACCGAATAGAGGCCGCCATAGTTTGCCTTGTCTGCCGCGCTGTACCTCCCTGAAGCTATGGTATAGAAGCTGTTCGCTTCGCCATTGTAGCCATAGCCCAGCGAAACCTTCCATACTGACTTGGCCAGCGACGCATTGAGGTTCTCCGAGAGCGCCTTCAGGATGGACGCCTCCTCGGTCGGGTTCGCCTGTATGTCAGCCATGGCGTCGTTTATCCTATTGTACATGCTGTCGAAGTTGGGCGCCCTGCTGCCTCCGACGAGAATGTTGTGCCTCTGGGCCCAGTACATGAACAGCAGGGACGCATAGTTCGGATCCGGCCTGGACGGCGCGTTCTTCTTGTCAGTGATATAGTTGCCGGCAGCATCCTTGACCGTGTAGTCCTCCAGCTGGCTATAGAGGTAGCTGGCGGCTATCAGGTGGCCGGTCTCTTCGGCGCGGTTCTCAGACCATTGGTAGAACCGCATCAGGAAGTCCTTCATGCTGGAGTACATCTTGTCCGCATCCTCCATCGCTACCCTGGCCTGGCGCAGGAGGTCCACCTCTGTGCGCGCTACGGTGATGCCGTAGGCGTCCGTTCTGTAAGCTGTTATCGGGGCCTCTTTCCTGAACCTTCCGGCCACGCTCTGCGGCCAGCCCTTGAGCGTCTTTGTGCCTTCGCCTACATAGCCCCACCCGGCCCGGAATTCCCATGTGTTCTCCAGCGGCTTCAGGGCAAGGGTCTGCCTGATGTACTGCACGTTGGCCTCTGCGAACGTGGTGCCCTTCATCTTCGCCTCATATTCGCCTGCCCTGGGCATGGCCTCCAGCTTCCTGCCTTGTGCATCGTAATATCTCATATCCGCGGTCTGGACGCCGTTGAATAAGAGCACGTGGACGTCCCTCTGGCTCTGGTCGTCCCGTATGCGCGTGAAAGCTGAGCCAATGGCCTCCTCCTGGAACACAGGATCCATCGTGCTCATGTTCCTGGTGAGCTGGCCCACGCCCAGCGCGGAGAAATTGTCGCCCTCGCCGGTCGGTATGGTGAATCCCACTGCCATGCCGCTGAAGCCGCCCTCTGCTTCTTTTGAGGTGAACTGCTTCCTGCCTATCATCTTGGCAGAAGCGAGCCAGTAGTCCTCATCCCCGCCGCCATAGGTGTAGTTCAGGAGCTTGGCCCTGGTGTCGTAGCCATAGGCGACCTGCTCCCAGCTGCCGTCCGGCTTGAACAGTATCAGCCTTGTCTTGACGCGGCCCTCGCCTTCCTGGATGGGCTTCGCCTTAGTGCCCGCTGCTGGCGGCACTTGCGGCGGCAGGCCTGGCAGCTCCGGAATGTACGTTCCTGAGAAGAAAAACAGCATGTCAATGCCTTTTGTCTTGGCGAGCCTGGAGCATGTTTCCATCATGCCCTTGAAGCTGCTCTGCGACTCATATGACTTCTCCACCAACGCGCCGGTCTCGCCCACCTGCGGCACTGTGGTCTCTGCCCACGCGCCGGTCATCTGAAGGGTGCCTGAATGCAGCCCTCCCTGTTCCTCTGGCGGCAAGCCCTCGGGCTTCAGGGAATTCACCACGCTCTCGCGCATCGCCTTGCCTGCCTTCTTGGCATCCACTATCGTGACCCCGATGATTTTACCATCTTCGTCCTTGGCTATCTGCATCCCTGTGTTCGCTGCATAGGCAGCGGTGTCGGTGACGCTCGCGATCTCAGTGTATATCAGCTGGCGCAGGGAGTCTGCCATCTTGGCCTCATCATTGGCATAAACGCTGTCCATGGCCTGCTGGGCCAGCTTGCCGTCCTCCTTGGTGTCCTTCCTCACCTCGGCGACCGTGCTGTCCAGCAATGCGCTGAATCCACCATGCTCTTCATAGAACGCCTTCGCCTCTTCCTGGAGCTGGGGCGCCTTCCTTTTTTCCTCTTCCAGTTTCTTCTTCTCCTGCTCCTTCCAGCCCTGGCTGCTCGGCAGGTATGTGATGATCGGGCCCACCATGGGGTAGGGCACGCCGCCTGCGGCCGCCGTCACGTCCACTCCCTGCGTCACCTGGCCGCTCGTGCTTTCGCCTTCCCTGCCGGTGCCTATCTTGGTATCGAGCATCTCCCATTTCGCTTCGCCGGTTCCGCCTCCTGTGGGTGTCTGCAGGCCGCCCATGGCGCCGGTGCCGCCCTTTTTGGTGGTGGATGTCTCTGCGCCTTCATATCCGTAATAGCCCGCCGCATGTCCGTATCCGCTCAACAGATAGTCTGAGTACTCGGTAGGTATGGGCGGGAACATATGGCTGAGCATTCTCAGGTAGCTGGACATGCCCATGCCGCCTATCTTGAACTCGACCGGCACCCCGAGGTTGAGCATCAGGGCCGTTTCAGGCAGGAGCTGGTACTTCATCCTCGCGAACTGCCGCGTGGCGTCTGAATCCACAAGGAACCCTCCAAGGCGGAGCTGAGCCCCGACCGGCGCAATGCCGTGCGGCACAGGCACCTCGGGCCTCAGCGGCTGTTCGTAGAGCCCAGGTATCTGGTCCAGTTCCTGGCCCCAGTAAATCCCTTTTGTGGAGTGGAAGAGCGGGTTCTCCTGGCCCCAGTTGAGGGCGGTCCGCTCGGCCATCCTCCTCTCCTCATCCTCCAGGTTGTGGTGGTCGAATGTGCTCACGCGCTTCAGGAAATCGCTCTCTATGCTGGCGAACACTTCCAGGAAATACCTGCGCCTGTGCGCGATGCTGTAGGATGTCATCGCTGCTTCCTGCTGGTAGAGCCTGGAGACCGTGGTCCTGAACTGCTGTAGTCCGGCTATGAGGATCTCCTCTGTCTGGGCGCCCTGGACCATCGCTGGCAGGGCCTGGAGCAGGAAGGGCCCGATGAGGTAGGTGTCGCGGTCGGACAATGTGAGTATGGTGTCCATGAGCGCGTCCACCGCCTTGCTGCCGAACGCGGTCGGCCCGCCTATCTCGTTGATGGCCAGGCCTATGTAGAAGGCATCTATCACCGAGAGCCGCGCCTTGAGGGCGTCCAGTTTCTCGTCGCTGAGGTCATCTGCGGTTTCAGGGTGGAAGTTCCTGTCCTGCCTGTCCTGCCGGTATCTCTTCTCCAGCTCTGTGTAACCGCCCTGGCAGCGGCTGATGAACGCCTGGCCGGATGGACTTTGTAGGAATCCTGCGAGCATGTCTGCGGTGAACCTGTTCTCTTTTATGGCTCTTGCCTTGGCCTCCGGCAGCATGATCGCGCCGGATGATATCTCCATTATCTTCTGGCCGAGCAGCTGGAGGTTGAGGTACTGGTTGAACAGGAAGTCGTTGCTGCCGAACTGCTCGCGGTAGAAGTTCACAGCCCTGGCGAAATCAGCGCCCACCCTCTCCGGAGGCGAATACAGGGAGAGCGCCTCTCCTACCATGCCATAGACGCGCGGTATCATTTCCTGCACATGGAGGAGGTTCTTCATGAAGTTCGTCCTTCCGACCATGGGGCCGCTCTCGAACGCGCTCTGCAGGGCCTCAAGGACGGCAGGATCCAGGGAGGCGAGGTCCTTGGGCGAGGCGTCCAGCCTCTCAAGGAACGCGAACTTGCTTAGGTTGTCCTTCACATAGTCCACAAGCCGCTCTCCGTACATCCTCTTCTGCTGGAAAAAGTACAGCTCGTACATCTCCTTGACGCCCTGTTCGGCTGCCTTGGCCGGCTTTGATTTGATGAGGCGGTATATGCTCGTGAGCGAGCGGAAGAGCTCCTCGTTCTGCTTGCGGTAGGCGCGCATGAGGGACTTCACGCTCTGCGAATAGGCAGCGGGATACGCCTGGAATATCCTGGCCCTGGCAATCTCATCCACGCTCTGCAGCTCGGCAAGGCCTGCGGTCGGGCTGTTCATGGCCCCCAGCTTGCCCTTCTGGTCCTCCACAACCTTCACGAACCTCTCGCCGAACAGCTTCACCATCGCATTGCGGTTCTCGGTTTCGGTCGGGCTCACGATGGCCAGGTAGCACCGCTTCACTATGGCTGCGAAAAGCTCGTTCTCGCCGAGGGCGAGGTCATCTATGCCGGCGCCTTTCTCAAGCAGCTTGAGGTGCTTGGCCTGCGCCTCCAGTTCGGTCACGAACTGCGGGCCATACATCTCCATCAGCGTTGCCCGGTCCTGCCATCCTGTGCCGCTCACGAGCGAGTTGTAGGCGCCTCCGAGCGCCTTGAAATAAGCCGGCTCGTCGACTCCGATGATGAACTGGAACAATCCGGGGTTCGCATGCCTGGTGACCGCGGCGATGACATCTCCGAGCACCCTCCCCTTTTCAGGGTTCTTGGTGGAGAGGGTCGTGTAGTCGCCAACGAGATCGTTGAGATCCCGGCGCAGCTTGGCCAGCTGCTCGCGCATGAGCGATGATTCCAGCATCGGCGCGTTCTGGAGGTCCTTCCCGGTCTCTGCCAGGTGTATCATGCTGAAGGCAATCCTCACGGCCAGCCGCAGCTGCTCAGGCCGTATGATGCTGCCGCTCGCAGGGTCTATCAGGACCCTCTGCCGCTCGACCAGCCGGTTGAGCTGGGCAGAATCCATGGTGGATTCGGCTTCGGTCAGGATGGTGTCGCTTTCGCGCCTCCACTCGCGTATCCACTCGCTCATCATGGGCCGGACCGGCTCCATCACGCGGTCGGAGAGCTGGCGTTCCACCCCGCTTATGAAGCTGTCTATGCTTCCGTGCCTGGAGACTATCTCATTCCTGAGCTGCTCTGCCAGGCCTGCCTTCATGCCCGGCCGTTTAGTTGATTCAGAATCAGCTATCGGTTTGTTGAACGCGTCACCGTAGGCGTCCCTGACGTCCTGCTGGGCCAGCCCTCCCCTCTCGCCTACCGCACGCCTTGTCACTGCGATGGCGCGGAGGAACTGGGATGGTATTATGGGATATGTGTTGGCGAGCAGCTTCTGGGTGTAATCATCTTTCTTTTCCCTAAGGTCCTTCTCTATGCTGGCGACACTTCCTGAGAGCCATCCCAGGGCCGCCCTGTTCCCTTCCACATAGGACACCAGCGTCTTGCCATAGCTCCTTTCAAGCCGCGCGCGGTCAGGGGCGGCCTTGCCTGTCTCGCCATATATGTCCTTGAGCGCATAGGCGAGCGTGGTCTCGCTGTATCCTGCCGAGGTGTTCAGCTGGTCCATGAACCTGCTTCCCATGTTGGCGTTCATCTGCTGCCCTATCTGCACCATCGGCCTGAGCAGCCATTGCATGCTGTCCAGGTTATCCTTCACAGCCTTCACGAGGTCCTTGCCGTACTTGCTCTCTGCCTGGCCGACTGCCTGCCTAACTGCCTTGACCTTCTGGTATGCCTTGGAAACCGACTCACAGACATCCCTGCTCCTTAGGTCATACTTGGACGCGAGCGCCACTGCGAGCGGGTCTGTCCTTCCCCTGCGCCGTATCTCGGCCTGTATCTGCTGCGGGGTGTTGTCCAGCCAGGACAGCTGTTCAAGGTTCTTGCCGATCGTGTCAAGGAGGTCCGGGTCTATGGTGTGCTGGGCTATCCTCTCCTGCGAGACCGCGGCATAGGCCTCTGCCACGGCGCTGCCTGCCGAAACCCCGGCCGGGAGCTTCAGTGCCGCTGCCTTGAGCGCCTTGGCGCCTGCGTCATTCATCCTGGCCCGGTTCTCCATCTCGTCGTCGATTTCGCGCGGGTCGCGCACGAGCCAGGCAAGGTCGGCGATGTTGGAGCTCACCAGCTGGACCAGCCTGGTTCCGTATTCCACCCTCAGCCGCTCCATGTCCGGGCTGCCCATGGCCAGCTCGGCATATATGTCCCTCACCGCTATGGACAGGATGCTCCTCTCGAACACCTTGTATATCTGCGAGTATAGCCTGCCTGTCTTCATCTCCTGGGCATAGAGCGCGGTGAATGCGCCCCAGAATTCCTCGTTGTGCTGGACTAGGGGCATCTGCACGACTCCGTCCACCACCTCGGCCAGCTGGCCGTTGAGTATGGCGTTGAACGCATTGAGCGCGATGAGGTCGCCGTTCTCGCCCACCTGCCTCATGAATTCCATTGCCCTGGCGGCCATGCCATGGGCGACCAGCTTGAGGAGCGGGTCCACGACATCTGTGCCCTCGTCCTTCCTCAGCCGCTCCACGCTTTCAACGTTGCCGGATGCTGCCGACTGGTACACTGTGGCGACCATGTCCGTGAATCTGGCTGGCTTCATCTCCCCCTCGCGTTTCGCGGCATAGGCCTTGATGATGGCCGTGAGCTTCGGGTCAGGGTATATCCTCTCCAGGAACTGCTTCTCAAACTCCTGCAGGAAGGCCGCGGACGGGTTCGCGTCGAATATGGCCCTGAACGTGGTCTTGTCTCCCGGGTCACCTGTGAGCATGAATTCGTGCAATGCCGTGATGGCCATCCGCGCCTGCTGCTCAGGCCTCCGGCTCGCGAGTTCTGCGGTCAGTTTCTTGCCGTATCTCTCTGCTATGTCAGGGACAGCCTTCCGCTCCTGCTCTTTCATGAGTTCCTGTCTGGCCGCGTCCTCATTGGACATTCCGGCCCGCACGTCTGCCCTCACCCTGCCTATCGCTGTGTCTGCCTTCACGGCCTTTGCCTTATCCATGTTCTTTACGAACGCGGCCACTTCGCTGTCGCTGACAGCTATGGCGTTGAGCTCGGAGCGGATGTTATGCACCCTGGTTATGAAGTCTACCTTGACCTCAGGCACCATGATGCCGATATCATCGTTATACGCCTCCAGGAGCGGGGCGACCTTACTATCGCTTTTCAGCTTGTCCCACTCGTTGCGGAGCGTGCCCATGAACAGCTGATTCTGGTTGAGTGCCTTCTCCTTGCCATCCTGCGGGTCCCTGGCATTTGCGTTGTATATCTTCCAGAAGTCGGCCCATCTGGCCTCATTGGCGTCGACTATGTAAGCGCGATACGCCTGGGCCGCCTGAACAGCCATGCCTTTGATCCGCGAAGCTTCCAGCGCCTCTGTACCTATCTTTTTGACGGGCTCTGCCATGACAGTACTTACTCCGAGGATATTTAAATTCGTTCCGCCGGGGAGGGCTGAGGCGCCCACGTTGACCGCAAGGAACCAGGAAAGGAACCTGGACGCCCTTGAACCTGATCTCGCCACTTGCGTCAGACAGCCTGTCACACAAGCCGCGTCAAAGAACGGCAGAAGACGCGGCTCCGGTGGCGAAATCAGGTTTGAACGTGCCCGGGTATCTTTCAATGGTCCGGACTCGGCATGATCCGCGCTCTGCCTGTGGAGCAATCTCGGGCCTGACATGAATGGGAACCTTCCAGAATTTGGCTGTCCTGGTGATATTGTGTCAGGAAAGATTAAAAAAGAGGTGTCACACTAAGGGTGCAATTGTGTATTACAGCGGGATACGGATGGTACGGCCCCTGTCGCTTTCCTTCTCCTCTGGCGGCTTCGCCTGCTGTGCCGGCTGGCCCTGGACAGGCTTCGCGACCTTGACGCCCAGCCTGTCTGCCCATGCGCCTACCGGCTCGTTCGGATTGGCCATCCTCCGTGCAACGAGCGCGACCGCAGCGATGGTCCGCATGTCTGGCATCCCATCCCTTATGAGCCTGTCGGTCTTGAGGCCAAGGACAGTGCCGGTGAGCAGCTTCACGTCGTCCTTGAGCAAGGCGAAGCGGGAATCGTCCTTCCTTGCCGTCATGTCCATGACGAACTCCTGCACAGCTTCTGCCACGTATGTCCTCTGATCCTGTGTTGAATCCGCGCTGAGCCTGTAGGCGTCATACCCTATATTGGAGTAGTTCTTCCTTCCCCTCACGAACGAGAGGAAGCCATTGTTCTTGTGGAGATATTCGTTGAACATCTTGTCGAACGCATCCTGTATATCCGTCCTTCCCAGCTCCTTCAGGGCCGCCTGCAGGTCTGGGTACTTCGTCTTCTTGGGATTCTCCGGATCCTTGGGTAGGTTGCGTATGATATCTACGACATCCTCGGGCTTCCCTGAGGATGCGGCACCAACTATCCTGGCCGGCAGGTTCTTCCAGTTCTCCCCTGCGAATTTCTCAAGCTCAGTTGGTTCGCGCTTCGCTGGCTCTTCCACTACCGTAGCCTCTTCGGCCGCTTCGGGCGCCTTCCACACGCTGAGCGGTGGCTGCTCCGCCACCATCTTCTCCAGCGCCGCCTCTATCTGCTCCTCTTTTTTCCCTTTCTTCGTCAGGCTGCTCCTCAGGTCCTCAATGTCTTTCCATATATAACCGCGCCTGATATAGAGTGCTGCTGCGATTATGGTCTCGCTGTCCATCTGCTCTGGCTCTTGGACATAGGGGCGAACGAAACCCGCCCTCTCCTTCTCGGTCACATTAGGATATGTCCTGGTGCCCTCCACTTTCTCAAGGCGCTCTTTTATCCCGGTCTGCATTATCTCTTCACGGAAATCCGTGTTGCCCGGGGGAATGATTTTCAGCAGGTAGTAACGTATGAACATGTTTGCCGCGCGGATGGCGTCTGCGTCGGCATATCCGGTCAGCATGCCCTTGGATTTGTTGAGCGCCAGCTGCAATACGCCGAACTCCGGGAACATGGCCTTGCCGACCTCGCCCGAGGCCTCGGATTTCAGGAAGCTCTGGAACTTCGGTATCTGGTAAAGGGCGTTGAAGACCGCTATGGTGGCGTCCCGCTGCCCTGTCACGCGCTCTGTGCCGCGCTGTTTCTCTGCAGAGAGGAACTTGTCCACCTGAGCAGAGTTCCGGTAGAGGTTGGTTGCTGCCAGGCCGGGCGGGTCTTTCTGCTCGTCCTTCCGCGCGTTCTTGAGCATCTTCTCTATCCAGTCTATCGTCACCATTACCTGGGGAGTCTTGTGCCTGGCCTGCAGCTTGGCCTTATTCTCGGTTTCCTTGGCCTTGCCGATTTCTTCACGTGCTTCAGCTATCCTCTTCAGCGCTTCCGCTTTCACTGCCTGCTGTCTCTCTTCCTCCTTCTGTTTCTTCTCCTTGGCCGTCTCAACACTCTCAGCTTTCTTGGGCGCCTCTGGTCTCTTCTCCTTGGGCAGAGCAGGCCTGGGTTCTGCTTTCTTCTGCGGCGCCGGCGCCTCCTCTGCTTTCCTCGCGCCGACAGGATTGATTATTCCTTTTATCCTGCTCGCCTCGGAGCTGGCCTTAATCGCCTTCAGCTCCTTGACATGGTCGCCCTGGCTGCCCTCGGCCATCTCGTACACCTGCCTGACATTTTTGATGGCCTCCTTGACCTTGGCCTCTATCTCCTCAGGCTTCGCAGGGTCTATAGTGACTCCTGCGGCCGCGGTAGTGCTGTCATTGAACTTTATGCTCAGGCTGTTGTTGGATTTGGAATAAATCACTGAAGCCATAACTTCACTCTCCTTTCTTCATCTGCCTCTTGAGGATGTCAAGACCCATCGTCATCAGGTACGGATTCGCCTTGTGGCTGTCTGTCACCATCACCACGTCAACCGCGCCGTTCTTATCTGTCACTGCGATGCCGTTCTCGGCGAGTGTTTTCCTGAGTTTAGGGTCGCCCACCTGCCTCTTGATCTCAGCGTACACATCAGCCTCGAACCTGGCCCTGTCATCTGGGAGAGGATAGAGCGTCTTCATCATGCCACGTTCAGGGCTCTTCTCCTTCATGGCGTAATGGTTTGTGACCACGATTTGGGCCTGCACCCTCATGACAGTGTCTGCCATCCCGGAAAGTACGACCGGCGGGGCCTCCCCGGGCTTCGCAACCCTGTTGTAGCCAGGCAGCCTCACGGGTTTCGGTTTGAGCTCCCCAAGGACGATTTCCTCCATTCCCTTCTCCTTCTCCAGGGGTTTCTCCTCCCCCTTGCGCCTGGCTGACGGGGTGGGGATGCTTATGTCCCACCATGCCTCCTCGTTCTTGTAATAATCCGCCTGTCCATCAAGGAACTTCTCAATCTTTGCCGGGTCTTTAGGAACGACCGTTCCCTGTTCCTGCAGGCTCTTGAGGATGTTGACCACATTGCCTTTGATGGCCCGCTTGTTGTCCACCAGCCATTTGATCAAACCGCTTTCCGCGTTCCTGTTCCTGTCCCTGGTTGTCCTTTGCACAGCGAATGCGACCAGCCTTTCGTTTCCTGGCTTGAGCAGCTCCGGGTCAATCTCTGCGAGCGCAGCAGGCCCTACGCGTCCCTGCTTCATGGCGACTGCCACAATGTCTACTTCCGTGCCCTCTGCGGTGAGCGCACCGAGCGTTATAAGCTCTGCTTTGGCTGCTGCCCTCGCTGCTGCTGTTTGCGCCACATCTGCCATAGTGGCCCTGAGATTCGACACATTTGTTATGAACTTCGCAAGGTCCTCTGGTTTGCCGTATACTGTCTCTCCGCCGGATATCATTCCGTCCTCGCCTATGGTTATCTTATTGAGAGCGAACGAATTGAACGCGGCCAGATTCTCGGTGTGCCACCGCTGGTTGTACAGGATGGCCTTCACATCCTGTTTTATTCCAGGATTCGTAATCGCGTTCTGGTCAAGCATACCCAGGAACGAGTTGTCTTTTATGCCTTCTCTGCCGCTGACCTCTATGTAAAAGCCTGCATTTTTCAGGTGCTCCCGCAGCACGACATCAATGGTTTTGGTTGCGGTCGCCTGCTGCCTGAGACCTTCAATGACTGGCTTGCCATCTGGCCCGGTCTTAGAGAGGTTTGCCATCACATCTCCTACAAACACGGATGGTATGTTGCCTGCGCGTACCGAGTCGAACATGAACCAGTAAACAGCGGGATACCAGCGCAGCAGGCTCTCGGCCTTCATGCTTTCCTGCTTGAGCTGTCCACCGAGCACTTCTTGTCTGCCTATGGTTCCTGTGTCTGCGAGGAATGTCTCAGCTGCCACGTCCATGTATGTCAGGACAAGGCCGCGTTCCATCCAGTTCTTCCTTCTAAGGTTAGCCATGTCTGTTATGTCAAGCTGGTTTTTGTTCTCACCTGAGAGGAGCCCGTATACATTTCCGAGTTCGATATGCAAGGGTTCCAGTTTTTCCCGGAGCTTTTTCTCAATATCAATAACGCCGCTAATGTCATTAGCCTTGGTTTTCGTTTTCCTATCTACCAGCAGCTCGTTTATGCCATCGAGCGCATCTGACATGGCATGGCCGTCAGTGAGTATCTTATCTATCTTGCGTATGTCATAGAGCACGCCCCTATCCAATAGGGCCCTTACCTCCGTCCAGTCATCCGGCCTGCGTTCGTCTCCCTGCGGGAACGTGTTCACTATATACCTGAAGAGCGCGGCCCCATCGTTCTTTCTTGGCTTCTCAGCGCCCAGCGCTTCCTTGAATTCCTTGACAAGCTCGTTCTCAGCATCGGCCATGATTTTTTCTATCTCTGCCTGCTGCTTGAGGGTGATTGACCCGCCTATTCTCTCTGCCATCTCCTTTTTCAGGTCAGTGAAAATCTGCCTGATGTTTTTCTTCTGCTTGTCGCTGTCTTTCTCAGCCACCTGCCCCATCAGCCTCTTCTCCGCATTTTCCAGGGCAGTGACCACATCCTGCATCCGGTTGCCTTTCAGCGTCTTGCCTATCCCATCAAGTATGTCATCCTTGACATCCACAATCGTTTCATGCACTGTTGTCCTGAGCTCTGCCTGCGCAGAGAGCCCTGTCTTGGTTATCCACCTGGCGTTCTCATCGCTGCATGCGATGCCGTACCTCTCTTTGCACATCTTTCTTCCTTCTTCCACTGTGGCAGCGCCTGTGAGCGTACGGTAAAACCCGATGGCGTACGGACTGCCCCAATGATTCAGCGCCCACCATGCCGCTACCTGCGGCACGATGTACATCCAATTGCTTGCAGCCGCTCTTATCCTTCCGCCTGGTATGGCGCCTGCAATCCCTTTCAACCATGTTCGGCCGCCCCAATTGGTGAACGGTTCCACATTATTGAGGAATCCGCCTACCACTTTAGCCGCATCCCATATGGTGTAAAGTATGGGGTGTGCCTGCCTTGCCAGCGTGCTGCCGGTTTCATCTACTGCGCCAAGCACCTGGTTTGCCCTTACTTTGACAGCCCCTAAGATAGAGAGTTCCTCCATGAGGTCGGGCATCATCTTAGCCGTATTCCACATGGCTTCCATGCCCGGCCGCAGACTGCTATCCATCACTCCAAGCGCCGCATCCACAGTGCCGACGTTCATAGCTTCTTTGAATGCCTTCCCAGTGCCCCTCCCGTGGACATTTTCCACTGCTCTTGCCACTTCATTGCTTTTCAGGGCATTAAGCATTGTTGTTTCCAAATTGCCGTCAGGGGCTACATGTCTGATAATGCTTTGCCTCACAGCGTCGACAATCGGATTGCCTGAAGTGGGCAGATTGTTTATGAGCGCCTGGGACCTTGCGGTAGCCGCGATCGATTCGCCCATCACCCTTGCCGGGCCCACCGCTTTTATCTCTTCGAATCTGAGCACGACCGCTGCCTTTTCTGTCGGTGTGAAGTTCATGTCGAAGAGATTCTGGACTTCCTGGACGGCATCTATGCTTATCTTTCTCTTGGAAGCGATCCTGGAAGCATCCCGTCCGCACGCTTCCATTATGAACTTCGCATCGTTGCCCTCGACGGGTTCTATTGCGCGCGCTGCCATGTATTCGTGTGGTCTGATCCGAACCCCCTCATCCGCAGCTGCTTTTTCCGTTGAAGTCACTATTTTTAGGACAGCTTTGGCAAGTTCTGAATCTCCCGCTGCGCGGGCCTGCAGCTTGTTCGTCACGTTCCCTTGGGCATCCGTCACATTTTGTTTGGAATATATATGCCTGAGCACGGTCCAGTATCTGTTGTCTTTCGTTTCAAGCGCTTCCCTGTAGAGCGCTTTCACTATTTCCGCAGTCTTATCGGGTTGCGTTTCTAATACGTTCTCCAGCGCAGCGCCAGCCCGGTCCGCGACCTCCTCCATGCCTGGAACCACCATCTCTTCTGCTGCCGGCCCGGTTTTCATCCCCACAGCTTTCTTGATTGGTGCCAGCAGCTTTCCGAAACCGCTAGGTTGGGCCTGCGTAGGGGCAGCCGCCCCGGGCGCTGGTCCTGGTACGGCGGTCGGACCTCCTGGAGCTGGGCCTCCAGCAGTCCCTCCTGGCGGAGTCGTAGCCTGCGCCCTGAACCTTGGCATCCCGGCTACCTCTGCTTCCCCCTTAGGCGCTTCGCCTAGCATCCTGCCCACAGCAGAAACAGGTCCTTCTCCGACAGCGATTTGCTGGCGGGCAGGGACTGCCTCAGGAGCCACCCGTAAGAGGACATCTGTTATGTTCGCATTTGCCTGGGCAAGCGCATTTGACACATCACGTGTTATCCTGCCGCCCTGAGCGTAGTCTGTGACCTTGACATTCTTTGTCAGCCCCTCTACCACACTGGCGATTTCCGGGCTCTCTGCCCTTATGGTCTCCACTGTCCTTTTGGCGTCAGCATACCTCGCCATGGCTGCAGGATTCTCTGCCCTGGCTCTTGCCGGAGTGAGCAATCCCTTCAGCAGTTCTGCCAAACGGTTGCCCTCAACAAGACCTGCGGCTTCTATTTCCCATCTCCTGCCCCTTGGCCCCCCTCCTGAAGGTCCGGACGGCTTGGGCGCAAACCCTTCTATGGCTTTCAGCAGCACCCTCATGCTGAGCTCATCCGGCTCCAGCCTTTGCGCATCAATCGCTTTCCTCACCCTCCCGTCCTTCAGCAATGCCTCCATCCTCGGCCTCATGGTTTTCGGCAATGGTGTGAGCAGGTTATCGCGCGTCTTTTTGTCAGCCGCTGCAAGCTCCTTCAGGAAGCTGAACAGCTCCTGCGGCCTCTGCAGTTCCTCTGCTGTCCTCACTGAAGGCGCCTTGGTCGGTTCTATGCTGACCCTTGCCGCGCCTTCACCGGCAGCGACATCAAGGACGCTTTCCATATCTGCCCTGGCTTCAGCCTTTCCCGTCACCCTGAGCGCAGGCCCGCGCATCACGCCTGACCCTGCCGCATAGGCGAACGGGAACAGTCCCATCGCAGCAAGAGCCACCCCCTTCGCGTTCTCTCCTGCACGGAACATCTCCACTGCCTCATATCCCATGTAGCCTGAGAATCCCAGGCCGACGCCTAGGGCCCCATACCGCAGCCCGCGCGACAGCGCGCCCAATCTGGCAGCGTATGATGTGGCTCCGGCCTCCTCTGCCCTGATAGCAGCAGCACCGAACCTGCTGGCCATGCTTACCGCTCCCATGGTCAAAGGCACTGCGGCGAGCATCGCCCATGATGTCCAGCTGGCAGAGCCTTTCTCACGGTATTCAGTAAGAATCTGGTCCCATGATAAACTGGCGAATATGGCTGCTCCGGCAAGCTGTCCTCCAGGTATCACGCTCACTATCAGGCCTGTAGCGCCCACGCCTATGTTCGCCCAGAATTTCTTGTCCATGACTAGCTTCTGCATCTCCGTTACCGCCTCTCCGGCTGCTATCATGTCCCCTTTCCAGACAAGCTCCTTGACCCTGCGCTGCATACCCGCATAGTTCGTGAATACCTGGCTGGCTTCGTGCGCAGGTATGGTGAGCACAGAGGCCTCTATGAGCCTCGCTCCCCTGAGCATCTTCTCAATCTTCTCCTGGCTCTGGTCGCCTTTGACTATCCCGTACAAGGCGCTGAGCCTGAGCGTCCGGTATGTATCATATCCGCGGCGCGGCTTTCCAGGTTCTTTCTCCTCGTACATCTCCATGGCCGTGATGGTGTTCAGGATGGCGCTGTCATATGCCATGGCCGCTGTTGTCCAGTCCCCCTTCAGCATGGCCTTCCCTGCAGCATCCAGCTCTTTGTTTGCCGCGATGAGCTCGTTCTTGGCGAGCGATCCGGCCGGCCCGCTCAGCCTTCCCATGAACGCTTGATTGGACCCCATCTCAGAATGGACCTGCCCATAGCCAGCAGCTACCCTCCTCTCGTTCTGCGCATCAGCCAGGAACGTTGCGACATCCCCGAGCGGGAGTTCGGCATTGCTCCTTTCAGAACCTGCCAGGGCGGCCATGAGCTCCGCTCCCTTCTTCTGGAGCCTTTCAACGGCAATGGCTTTTTGCGTTTCACCATCGGACCTGTACAATCTCAAGCTTTCGTGCATGCTCTGCTGGACCTGCGTGATCAGGCCTCTTGTCTCCTCTATGGTCTGCTTCCTATAGGCACGTGAAGCCACCAAAGCGAATCTTTCCCAGAATGCGTTCCTGAGCTTTCCATATTCCCCGGCATCCCCTCTGTAAGCCGCTGATTCAAGCTTGTCCATGATTGTCGTGAGCGTGTCGCCCCTGAGCGTCGCATCCTTCGGGTTCTCTGCCTCGTACCTGCGCACGGATTCCATACTGGTGGTTCCTGAATATGTGCCGTCCTCTTTCCTCTGTCCCACCGGCACCTGGCCTGGCTGAAGCCCAGTGGCAAGCGGCCGCCTGCCATAATACGCATCGCCTATCATCCTCGCATCCAATCCCATCTCCCTATAGGTCTGGAGCGATGCCACTGTCCCGGTGCCCATGTCAAACCTCTGGGCCGCGGCCTTCAGTTCAGCCACATTGCGGGCGGCCATGGCCATCCTTATGGCCTGGAGCATCTCAGTCCTGCCTTTCTTGCCTGATTCAGTGGCGAACTGCGAGTATCTCCATCCCTCTGCCCTGCCCTCGCCGGCCTGGCCGTAGTAGTCAGCCACATACTGCAGGATGGTGTTCGCTACGATGATGTCTCCTTCAGCCGTCTTCTTCACTGCCGTGGCCAGCGCAGCGTTTATCTCTTCCCCCCCCATCTGCCTTTTCGCAGCCAGCTTGCCGAGCCTTTCAGCTTCCCTGCCGACATAGGATGCCTGGGCGGCAGTGTAGCTCTTCATGAACGTGTCCTCTGCGGGCGCATTGCCACTGGCGACGGCTTTCAGGGTGCTCTCCATGCCTCCGAGCAGCTCTTCGTTCCTGACAGAAACGATCCTGCCGTTCCTCATCTCGCCGAGCCTTCCGACAGAATCAGCATAGCTGGCTGATAGCCACAGGACTTTGCCTGCCTCTTCGGTTTTTCCCTGCGATGCCAGCGTCTTCGCCCTCCCGAGCGCATCGGTCAGGATGCCGAGCCTGGGCTCCATCTCCTTTCCCCAGCGTATGGCATCCAGCATCCCGTCAGCTTCCATGGTTGTGCGGTAATATGCCAGCGCATTGCCGAACCTGACAGAGCCGTCCCTGGCTTTCAGCTCGTCATCTATGGCCTTCTCCATGTCCTCCATGCCTGCCCATGGCTTGCCCTTGCCGGCCTTCAGCAGGTCCGCATAGGAAAGGGCCATCTTGAAAAGCCTCCCGGCCCCTTCCACATCCGGATTATCAGCACGGAGCCTTGACATCGCCTCGTTCGCTGCAGACGCCACGCGCCTGCTGCTGTCGCCCTTGCCAGCGCCGTATTCAGCCGCCAGCCCTTCACTCTCCAGGGCCATGGATGCTATGTCGACCTGGCTGGAGAATGAGTCCATCATGGCAGGAGTCGCAGTCCGGCCATTGGCCATGGCGTCATGCATGGCCTGATATTCCGGCACATAATCGCTTGACTGTTTCTTCATGCTGGCGGCAGACCTCTGCAGCATGCCCAGCGAAACTGCAAGCGCTGCCATCTGTATGTCCCCGCGGTCCAGCGCGATCAATGCCTGCGCACCGAACCATCCAGGGCTGTTGTCAGCCGCTTCTCTCTTGGTGCCCTTGAGCTGGCCGGCCAGCGCCGCGATGTCTGCGGCAGCCTGCTCGTCTCCTGCCAAGGCAGACCTGCCGCTTATGAGCATGTATCTCGTTGTGATGTCCCTCATCAGCAGCGCATCTATCTCCCGGCCTTTCCTCAGTTTGTCCAGCACCTCTTCCATGCTATCCCTGAGCTCGGCCATCTTCTTCCTGTTCTGCTCTGTGGCGGCCAGTGCCATGAGGCTGTCCACGCGGCGTATGGCATCATCAAAGAAATCGATATTGCTCATCCTCACCTGCCTGGCCATCTCCTTCAGGTTCCTGTCGAATGACGAAAGCGTCAGCTTGTCGTCGCTCTCCTGCTTCTCGGTATAATCCATGCCTTTGCTAGCCTGCTCGCTTCGTTCAGCCACGAAGGTGAAAACCCCATCGCGCTCTTTCATCACCGAAATGTCGTTGGTGTTGTAAAGCTGGACATTATCGGCATAGAGACTTGCAACGTGCAATATAGCCTCCCCTCTTGCCTGGTTCCGGGTGCCCATATCCCTGAGTGAAATCCCTATTCCGTTCAGGAAAGATTCGAACAGCCTTTCGTTCACATTGCTCGGCACACCGCTGCTCAGCACGTTCACCTCTATCTCAAGCACTGTCTCCAGATTTTTCAGCCTTGCTTCCGCACGGGCGAGCATGTCCACAGCAGCGCCGAATCTGCCTGCTTCCCCTTCCTTCCTCGCATTGTCTATGTCCTTTTGTATGACGGTCGCCGCATCCCTGAACCACCACTCTGCCACCACAGGTATATGCGCCTCTCTCGCTTTGCCTATCGCCTTCAAGAGCTGTGAAGCCCATGGGGATATGACAGCCGCGCTGTTCTCAGGATTCGTCCTGATGCTCGTGGAATATCCTCCGATCAGGCCCATCTCGCCGCGCACTGCCTGCAATGCCGTCCTGAGTTCCGCTTCCTGGCCCCGCTCCAGCACTGTTCTCATCGGTATTATCGTGACAGGTATCCTTTCCGGTTCCTCTGCCCTTTTCCTCACTGTAGTCTCTGTCATCCATCCCACCTCATGAATATGTCCTGCATATGAGCACGAAGTCGCGCAGCCTTTTCATCCTCGCTCCGTCATCTGCCTTGCTCCTGGCTTTCACCGCCTCTCTCTCCCATGCCGACAGCTCCTGCTGGAACCTCTTTATCCTCTGGACATGCGGATACATGCTCTCAGGTTTCAGGTCCGAAGAATCCCATCTTGAGAGGAAATCCCCGATGGTGCCCAGGGTCCTGTCCACGCGCCTTATTGTCTCTTCCTCTACAGAAGCAGGGTCTGTCCTTGTCGGTATGCTTCTCACGTCTTTCCGGTATATGGTGGCTTTTGGGGCCGGTTTTCTTTTAGCCATGCGAGCACCTGTACAGTTATACCTGTGCAACTTTATAAATATGACCGGGGTTCCATCGAGGTGCACCCTTATAACCGGGAAAAAAGGTGGAAAACAACAAAATAAAAGATGAAAATAAAGAAAAAATCAGTTCTTGGCCGGAGGTGAGGCTGGTGCTGTGGTCTCCGCAGGTTTCAGCTTCTTGAGCAGATTCAGCATGCGCGAGCGCAGGGTCATCCTGGCCTTGTCTGCGTCCTTGACCTCAGCTGCGGTCACCGCGTTTCCTGTGTCCTTGGTGACCAGTATGCCGCTGTCAGTGGCATAGGTGACGGGGTCCTTCACAGATGCGAAGCCCACATATATCCACTGCTTGAGTGATTCGTCAATGGCCGCAGTCGCGCCTCCGAAGGCGCTTCCCATGACCTCCGCGGCGAGCTTGCCGTCTGCGCGCTTGTCCTCGTGCAGCTGCTGTATGGAGAGTTCCACACCCTTGGTGAAGAGCTCCTGGGACGTAGAGGTATAGAACCTCTTGGCTTCCTCGCTCAGCTTGGGGATATCCATCCTGCCTTCCTGGGGCGCGGCGTCTGTAGTTATATACCCCTTGCCCACTGCATACTGCACCAGGTATCCTGGCGGATCGGTGAACGGGTCGTAGTCTTCGACCTTGCCCTTGGCTGCCTTGTGCTCTGCCAGCTTCTGGATGAATTCCCTGGAACTGGAGACGCTTGCGTAGTACTTCACGCCGCTCTTCTCGAACTTGCCCAGGAGCCCCACGATATCCTCGTTGTCCTTGGCCGTGAGCACGTCAAGCGCCTGGACAGTAGGCAGGTCCAATGGCTTGCTCACATCTATGCTGAGCAGCCGCTTCATCTTGTTGGCTATCTGGTAGCGCCTGAATTCCGGTTCGGTGTTCTCCACCCAGCCGCTCTTCTCTGCGGCTGCCTTGGTGGTGTCGAACGCCGTGTTGAGCACATCTTCAGGGACATAGGCTATGGCAAGGTTCACTCCAGGTATGGCCTTCTTCACCTCTGCCATCCAATTCCCGACGAACGCGTCCCTCTTGTCCTCCTTCACCCAGCGCTCGGCCCTCCCCTTCATGCCGCACATGTTGACGAACGTGCTTATCCTGCCGCTTCCCTGGTTGTGCAGGAACGCGACGTTGCTGCGGTTGGTAGTCTTGATGTTGTCCACCAGGTCCTTCTCCGCTGCCGTTATGAGGAATCCCTGCGTGGTCCAGTTCATCATGTTGGTCGGATGGGTCAGGAACTTGTGATCCATCACCATCTCGGTATCGCCGACCTTCCCGAGCGCATCAGCGAAAGCCTTGTTGGCCGGCTTCGCGAGGAAGGCGGCATCCACCTTCGTGTTGCTCTTCTTCAGCTCGGCGAGCTTCGTCATGAAGGCCTCCTTGTCCTTTTTCTCCTCTTTCTTATCTTTCTTCTCCAGCGCCTGGTCCACAATGCTCTCCACGAACGCTGCGTTCTTCGGGTCTGTGAGGAACCAGTAGTTCACCTTCTTGGCCTTGCCTTCCAGGGCCATGAGGGTATCCACGAACCTGTCGCTCTCATACCTGTTCAGGACGCGGCCGTCATCTACCGGGTAGGTGCTCAGGTCTATGGTGCAGCATACGCCCATCTTCGGGTCCCATCCTTCCTTTCCGATGGTTGCCGGCTCGTAATCTGCTATCGCTCTCCAGCTCGCCTCTATGTCAGGTACCTCGGCCTTCGCATCCTTGTATCTCATGAAGTTGAGCCCGTCAGGGTCCTGGCAGCTCTTCGGTATGGCTTCTTTGGGGTTTGTGCAGTTCTCAGGCCCTGCGCCGATGTCCTTCACGCTCACGAACCTCCTCATGGAAGTGCGTTCCTGCAAGAACTTCAGCACGTCCGGGTGGTTCTCCAGCCAGTTGAGCCTTTCAGTCGGCCCGTCACACTGGACGATTCCGCAAAGCCGGTCAGAGACATTGGCCGCGAGCCAGTTGGTTCTCTCGTACTCTTCGCCAGGCAGCGCGTTGCCGACTCCGTACTGGCTCCTGTAAACATCATATCCTCGCTCAGGCAGCTTCCATGCGATGTCGTAGCTGTCATCTCTGTACGCTCTGGTGTCCCTCTGCGATTCCACAGGCAGGAACCAGGTCCATGGGTAGTACAGGTGCGAACTCGCGTCATTTATGTAGAGCGGGCCATTCACCAGGCCAGTAGCCCTGATGCCTGCGCTGGGCCACGACCACGGCTTGTACCAGTGGCCTTCGCCGCTGCCAACCACGAGGCTGAACGCCGCGGGCAATATGATATACGACTTCAGGCCTGCCCAGAAGACTCCGCTCACGATGCGTGGTATCGTGGAAACGTGCAGGATGTCATTGCCATCCGCATCCTGGTCAGGCCAGGTTATTTTCTGGAACCAGTTCCTGTACAGCAGGTCGCCGCCGGTGTATCTCTTCTCCGACTTGTTATAATCACCGAAAAACTGTTTGCCTGGAAGTATGTGAAGGAACACCCGCCGCCCCGTATTAATATATACATTCGGATCGAATACATTCTGAAGTATCCAGTTTATCGCGGACTTGAACGAGCCTTCGTGCTTGGTGACCCCATGCTCAGGGTCAGTGGAAATCTCCTCGAACATCGACCTCGCCAGCATCCTCTGCCCATCGCTTATGCCTAGGGGGTTGCTCTCCTTGCGCTCCTTCGCCTTCTTGAGCGAGAGCTCCACAACCTTCCTGATGGGCTGGCCATGCGTTTTCCTTATATCGTCTATCTCCCTGGAGATGTATTCTGTCTGCTCGGTCAGCGCTTTTGTCGCGTGGTCGTGCGCACCACTGGCATCCTTGACTGCTTTGGGCTTAATCGTGGCTGCGAACTCAAGGTTGCCCAGTGTGGTCGCCATCCATGCGAGCCGTTCCCTTGTCTCAGCCGGTATGGGTGCGGCCGCCAGCTCCTGCCTGAACGCCTCCATCTTCTCCTCAAACGCATCTATCCTCTTGCCGAAAACATCGTCATCCGCGACCTTCGCCTGTTTGCCTGCAACGCCCTCGCTCATCCTCTTCATGAGAAGAAGGCGATCGAAGCTGGCCCTTTCTGTCTTCAGCTCTTCGGCCTGCTTGAGCAGGTCCATGAGCGCCTTGTTCTCCTGCCTCTCGGCCATGATATTCCCGATGTTCTTGTCGTCGATTCTGTCCTTTGACCTGAGCAGGTGGCCCTTGAACTCGCGGGTCAGTTCCTTGGCGATGGATTCAGGGCTGCTGTTTTTCCTGTATTTCTCAAGATCTTTCTGTATCTCAGCCAATTGCGCCTCTGCCTCCTCCCTTGCGCCCCTGGCCTGGTCCAGCGCATCCCCTGCGGACTCGACCAACTGCGCCAGCTGCGGAGAATCCTTCGCGAGCGTGACCGTTCCTGAGGCGCTGGGCACATCGACGCTCCCTTTATCATCAGCCTCTGCCTTCATCTTCGCAATATCATCATTCCTTTTCGCAGCGCTCTCCTCAGCAACCATGGCAGCGCCCGCCTTGCCTGCGGCGACCCGCGCTTTCTGCTCCTTCTCGCCCAGCGTATTCGCGTATTCCTGGGCATATCCTGGGCAAGGGACCTGAAGCTCCGGATGGAGCCTGTCGGCCGGAGCCATGAGCATGGATGTGACATTGTTCTCGAACGCTTCCGAAGCCCATCCTATCGGGCCGACGGATTCCTCGTAGAGGTACCTGCTGATGTATTCTGTGTCCACCATCGTCCTGGCCGGGTGCTTCTGCCAATCAGTGAATGTCCTCATCAGGGAAAGGTTGTACACCACAGCGGCACAGAACGGGCCCTCTGCGTTCGGGCGCACGTCCTGTGCGACGCTCTCCAGGAACATGAAGAACGCCTCGGGCGGTTTCGGAGCGCCTGTCATAGACCATCCCTTCTCATTGTCCCACAGTGCGGCCTTCCCCAGCATGGTCGTGAATATGATGTCCAGTTCATGGGTGGTGATGTCGCCGACCAGGTAATCCGGATGGGTCCGCGCGTGTTCCAGCTGGTCTGCGAGCCTATTCCTCTTCTTCAGCATGTCCTTCTCGTATTCGCTGTCAAGCGGCTCCATGGGGGTGGGTATGCCCCTCACCCTTATCGCTTTGACGAACATCGGGTTGCACACGACCTCCCTGATGAGCGAATCCGAGTCCTGCGCGGACCTGTTCTCGCTCCTCCTGATGGCTGCTTGCAGGCGGTTCTTCACGATAGTGGTGTCTGCGCCCTGTTGCATCTTCGGGTCAAGCCTCGGCGCGCCTCCTGTGGCCTTCGTCCGGTCCACATTGGCTTCCGTATCCTGCTCACTGCCCTCAAGCTTTTTCCTCTTATTGAATCTGACTTCCTCATCATGCTCGGATTCAGCATCCGTGATTTTCCGCTTAGCTTCCTTCCTGGGCTCCGCATTGGTCTTGGACCAGGGATTTAGGACCTGATGTGCGGTTCCAGCGACCTTCACAACCGGATTCCTGCCTGCCCTCTCGCCCCACGCATTCTTGGTTTTGTCCAATGTCCTTCCTACGAATCCCGCCATAGTTTCACCTAGTTCTCCCACCATCTAGTATTGATTGTATTTTGTAGCATTATGTGTGAGATAGCCTTTTTAAATGTATTTTTTAGTGGTTTTTTGCGAAAAGTAGGCGGATGGCTCCACAAAGGCTGGACGCATCTCAACGTTCTTCTCTGTTTTCGCCGGGCGGCAAGGTGGCGTGGGTTCCTGCCATCAAAATGCCACGCCGGCAGACGCTGTCTTCACCGACCGCTGACTGCCTGATTAGTCCACGATTCTGGATGCTATGGCTGAAGGGTCGAACCTTTCCAGGTCCTCGTACTTCTGGCCGACACCGACATATATTATCGGTATCCCTGTGGCCCTGCTTATGGAAAGCATGGTGCCTCCCTTCGGGTCGCAGTCCAGTTTCGTGAGTATGACCGCATCCACGCCCACTTCCCTGTTGAACGATGATATCTGCTCTATCATGGCATTGCCGGCTATGCTCTCGCCGATATAAATCGTGAGGTCCGGCTCTATCACCCTCCTCATCTTCTTCATCTCGTTGATGAGGCTGATGTTGGTGTCCTGCCGTCCTGCGGTGTCTATGAGGACCGCATCCATCCCATGGGCCTTGGCGTAATTGACAGCGTCATAGGCCACTGATGTCGGGTCGCTCCCATAGTCCCTTTTTATGACCTTGACTCCGAGCCGGTCCGCATGCACAGACATCTGCTCTATGGCAGCTGCCCTGAAGGTGTCTGCCGCAGCGAACACGACCTTCTTATTGCTGTTCATGAGCAGCTTCGCGACTTTCGCTATGGTCGTGGTCTTGCCAGCCCCGTTTATGCCGATGAACATTATCCTGACTGGCTTCTCAGATGCCTCCACCCTCTCAACGATGTCGAATGATTTCTCGTTGGTCAGCACATCCACCAACGTGTCCCTGATGGAGCCGCTCACGAAGGAATGGAGCTTGCCCTTCGCGACCTTGGAGCCGATGAGCTTGCCGCGGAGCTCCTGCGTTATGCCCTCTGCCACGCCCATCTCCACATCAGCTTCAAGCAGCTCCAGCTCAAGCCCCTCAAGCATCTCCTTGACGTCGCCCTCGCTTATCTCCACTTCCCTTGTTATGATGCCCTTGACCGTTCCGAGGATTCCAAGCTTTATGCGCTCCTTCGGCTTCTCTTCGGGTTCAACAACCCCGACCTGCGTCTCGCGTTTCGTTGCTTCAACAACTACCTCTCCAACTTCCTTCTCGCGTCCAACCTCGCCGCCAACCCCACCCCCCACTTCCGTCTCGCGTTTCGGAGATGTCTCGGGTTTTGGTTTTACTGGTTTTTGAAGCGTTATCGGTTTCGCGATCTCGGGTTTTGTTTCGATTTTCGGTGTTGGTGCGGGTTTCGCTTTTTCCGGTTCGGATTTTTGTTTTTCCGGTTTCGCTTTCGGGAGTTCGAGTTTCGGTGCTTTAGGGAGTTCAAGTTTCGGCAGTAATGGTTTCGGTTCTGGTTTTTTTTCTGGAACGGGTTTCGCTATCTCTGGTTTTTGTTTTGTTGGTTGCACCGGTTTCTCTTTCTCAGGTTCCAGCCTTGTCTCGGGAACCTCTTCCGGCAATCGCTCTGGGGGTTTTTCCCCGGCCTTCTTCTCTTCCTTCCTGGTAAGGCCGTCTATGAAGCCGCCAATCTTCTTCTTGAGGAAGTCGAACATATTACCAACGAAAATATAGAAGTAAAACGGGAAAAATCAGATGTAATCCTCGCGGATGTTGCCTTCCACCTTGTCGCTGAGCTGGGTCTGGGTTTGCATCTGCTGGATCTGACCTGCGATCTCGCGGAGCTTGCTGGCTATCCTGTTGAACTCCTCGTTCAGCTTCTCCACGGCCTTCTTGGTCGCTTCTATGCGCCTCCTCAGCTCGTTCTCGGCATCTCCTTTCTCCATCTCGAGCATGTACTCGGCGCCTATGGGTATGAGTATCCTGGTCTGGGCTATCGTGCCGCGGACCATCGCACCGCCGCCTATGGGTATGAGAGCCGACTCGGCGCTCAGGTTCTCCACGGTCCTGAGGGCGTTGGCGAGGTCTATGGTCGTGAGGCTGACCCTTTCGGTCTCGCGCTTTATCATCGCGACCTGCTCGCGGTACACCGCCAGCTCATAACCGAGCTGCATCTGCATCTCTTCAGCTGAAGCCATAATCATCCCTTAGCCTTCTCCACCTTATCAATTTTAATCTTATTCCTGGGCAGGCCGCACGCGGAGCCGAGCAGCGCGTATGTCTTGTGCTTCGCCATATTCTCGCTAGCCGCCTCCACCTGCTTGGAGAACGTCCTCTCCTCTATACCGAGCGTCATCTTGCCGCTCACATTGAACAAAGCCATATCATCACCTTATGCGAATATCATCTTATGAGCCCGAGCGCTTCCTCGAGCCTTCCTATCTCGAATGCGGTGGTCTTCTCCCCGACCACGTATCCGTTCCGGTTCACCACGGCGCCGTAGGACACGAACCCTGTGCCTGTGTTCACGGTCCCCTTGTTGCCGTCCACCTTCAGCGCGCCCCTCAACTCCTTCAGGTCGTGCTCGCTGCAGCCATAGTGCGCCAGGAACCCTGTGTTCGTGGCTATGCATGCGCTCCCGACGGTAGAATACTCCCCGATTTTCATCGGGACGAGCTCCACTCCGAGGACGTCTTCCATTACCTTGGCTTCTGCCCTGGGTATGTGCGGGTTTATGATGCCGCCCTTGTCGTTCACGGCTATGTTGTTGCCGAGGGCGTTGTCCCTGGCCTCGGAGATATGGACGTTCAGGCCGCTCTTCTTCAGGAGCGCCATCTCCTCCTTCCTGGCTATGTTTGGCAGCACCACGCCGTTGGAGTTCATGGCCGTGTAGATGCCGAGCAGGTTGGAGTCTGCCATGCCGACCTTCACTATCTCGGTCTTAAGGCTGGCCGCCACCGCCGCATCCAGCTTGTTCACGCTGTCAATCGGCAGCATGGTTACGGAATCGTTGGTTTTGATGAACATCCCTATCCAGGGATTCCCGAAATATGAGGTCCGTCTCATCTGGTTTCCTTCTTCGCAGGCTCGGCCTTGGGCGCCTCTGGCTTTTTCTCTTCCTTCTTCGCCTCAGGCTTCTTGTCCTTGGCCTCAGCCTTCTTGTCCTCGCCCTTCTTCTCCTCTTTCTTCTTGGGCTCCTCGGGCTTCTCGTCCGGCAGGTACGCCCTTATGGCGCCATCATCTTTCACGAGCCTGACCTTGACGCGCCTGGGCGGCTTCTGGATGCTGCGCTCCCAGAGATAGGCGTTCAATGCCGTGCTGAGCAGTATGCGCTCGCCGTCGGCCTTCATGTGCCTGGCCATGAATGTCCGTATGATCTTGACCGCCCTGGGCACCCTCTTGTTCCTCACCGCATCGTAAGCCTTCCCGAGCGGGATTGTGTAAATCCTTTCAAGTTTGGCCATCAGTGTTCACCTCAAATCAATCCGAGTCAGGGATGCGGAGCTTGTCTGTCCTCCAGCTCCTCCGTCTCCTGTTGACTGTCACCCTCCTGTTCGTCCTTATCATGACAAAGGCAGGTATCCTCCTTATCTTCCTCGCCGCCTTGGCGAGTCTCTTCTTCTTTCCCAATCCTCTAGCACCCATGAAAAACCCTCTGCATAAAAGGAACCAAGGTTCCTTTTTAATCTTCTATTTTTTGTGGAACGTTATCGTTGTTTTGGTCTCGCTCTGCTCCCGTATCGCGCGGAGCATGGCGAGCGCTTCGGCGTCCGTGAGCTTCCTGCCCATCCTCTTGAAAGCCATGAGGATGTTCCTGGCTGCGGTGAGATAGAGCTCGCTGTTGGCCACGGAAACGTTCATGAGCCGGTCATAGGCCTGCTCGTCCAAGGCCATCCTGAGGGTGGCCTTGAGCTGCTCCTGGGCCTGTTTCGCCTCGAGCTTTTTCTGCCTGGCCTGCTCGAGCTCCTCATCTCCCATGTTCAGACGCTCTCTTTGGCTGCCTCATCCATGAGCTTCCTGCCCCTGGGCGAGATGGTCCTGCCGCTCTTGCCTTTCAGCAGCAGCCCTGCCTTCTCCAGTTCCTGTATGGCCTTCCTTATGGTGGAGCCGCCGGCCGGCATGTGCCTCTCAGGCTTCACGCCCCTGCGTTTCCTTCCGCCATAGTGCCTGCGGAGCCTTCGGGTGCCCACTGTGCCGTTGACATATATCTGCCTTAGGACAGAGGCGCATCTGAAGTACCAGAAATCCTCCTGCCCGGGCGGCCTTGATGCGTGGGCGCCTGTCTTGACCAAGCCGACAAACGCCGGCTTCGCTAGCTTCATGCTTTTCAGCTTCTCTGCTGTCTTCCCTATGAGCTTGTTGGGCTCAACATCAAATACTGTGACCATCCATACACCCCGCTGATGCAACTCAAACGGAAAATTGGATACGATTTGCAGAAGTGGATTTAATCGCAATCCTATTAAAATCTATCCCCGGGGTCCGGGAGGCTGTCCGCGTCCTCGTCAAGCATGCACGTCCAG
>JACCLH010000013.1 GCA_013425375.1 Microcaldota archaeon
CGACGTGCATGTTATGGATGATGATTTTGTAGGTGGCAGCAGTCTGGATAAGAGAGGCTTCAACGACTTTTGTTAGCTGCCCCTGGATGAATGCCTTGCGATATTTGGGGCACCACTCAAGATGGAACTGATTTAATCCTACGCTTCTATTTCCTGATACAAAGCTTCCGCTATTCATGGTTAACAACTCCGGTAAGGGACTTCTCTTGGAAGTTTGTGTGCCGCCCGCAGGGCGGCACGCCCCCTACTGGGGCTATTTTTGAATTTACAGAATAAGAACTCGGCCCTCTCATCCAACGGCTAAAGCCGTTTCTCTTAAGCCATCCTCAGGAGGGTTTCCCGGGCCGGCTCAACTAAATCTTGAAGGCCGAATTGATGGAGCAGGTTTATGAGGTGGTCATTAACGTGCGCAGCTCCAATAATGACAAGGCCCAAATCCTGGGTTTGTTGGTTGATGGAATGGGCCATATATTTCTCACGAATAAGATTAAGGGCGAGGCATAATGGTTTTAATTTGTTATCAAAATCCCATGGGGACTGGTTCGTTTCGAGCCGTAAATAATCATGTAACTTCTGCGGATTTAAGATTTCTAGTAACGCGGTATCTTCAAATATGACACTGATTAAGCTGAGTTGTCGGAATTCCTCGGGCATATTCAAAGAATCTAGATATGTGTGTGATCGTTCCAAGTAGTCTAGAAATGGCTGTGAAAATCTAATTGGGTACTTCCACATGGTCGCAAGCGCAGAATCCAAACATTCTTTTGGGGTTGGTGCCTCAGGTAAAACGGGTAGCATATTAGAATCAATAACATGCCACGCATTTGACATATCTCCTTCAAAGGGCGCTGCGTGAACACGTGCCAGTGACTTTAAGCCTCTAAAAATGGCATTTAAGTCGAATATGGTTGGATGATCGATTGGACGGGCTTTCAAATCCAGGGCGTCAATTTCTTTAATAGTGGCAGAGCTAGGTATACCTTCTATGAGCACGCTAACGTTTCTGCTTTCTTTTTTATGCCGAAGCCCTTCTTGCAAGACCTCTTTATAGCGTGGAGTAGTATGTTCCTCCGGGAAAAAAATAATCTTTCGCATGTATTATTTGTGATAACAACTGTTTATAAATATGTCTAAATGTGTATTTCAAGATGGAGAACAGCGAGACTTAACGCGTAGATATTTCCCCTGCAGTACTTACCCCTATCCTCGGGCAGGATTTTCTTATCGGGCATTCCTCGCACTTCGGATTCCTGGGCAGGCAGACAGTCTGGCCGAACGCCACGAACGTGTGGTTGAGCGAGCGGATGTATCTTTCCGGTATTGATTTCACAAGCGAACGCTCGGTGTCCTCGGGCTTTTTCGTCCTGACCAATCCGAACCGGTTGCTTATCCTGTGGACATGGACGTCCACCCCGAGCGTGTTTTTCCCGAAAGCGCGCGACAAAACGATGTTCGCTGTCTTCCGTCCCACGCCCGGAAGCTCCAGCAAGCCCTCGAGCGTGTCCGGAACATCGCCGCCATGCCTTTCCTCAAGAATCCTGCATATGGCGATGAGGTGCTTCGCCTTGACGCGATAGAACCCGACGCCATACAACAAACGCTCGAGCTTTCCTTGCCCGAGCGCGAGGATTTGTTTCGGGGTTATTGCTTTGTTCCGCGCTTTTGTTTTTTGCGCTTGTGTTTTTGCGCTGGAGAACAGGCGCTTCACGACTTTCGTGGTGGTTTCGTCTTTTGTCCTTGCAGACAGCATGGTGAAGACGAGGATTGTGAAGGGCGTCTCTTTTGTCGCGCTTTCCGCTTGGAACACGGGCGCATGACGTTTCATCGCTTCCCTGTGCATGAGCGCGAGCATCCTGCCTATCCGCATTGCCATAGGTTGGTGTGGCGGGGATAAAATTAAAAATATATAATACCATGTCTGATAACATGGACAGCAACAGCTTCAGCGTGATTGAAAGGAAAGTGCGCGAAACAGTCGGGAACGGCATGTTTGTTTTGAACCAGGGCAAGATGAGGAGCCGGTTCACAGGAACGATACCGAAATCGCTGTTTCCTCTAGTAGAGAAGCTCAGGGGGCTTGACCCTGTGAAGGACAACGGAGAGTACCAGAAAACGCTGAATACTTATCTCAAGCTCAGCAAGAGCGTCTGAATTCATCCTTTTTTATCGTTTATCTGCGTTGTGCACAAAATTTGCAAAATTTTGTGCGCCGTGGTAAATTTTCAGATTTACCACGCAATTAAAAATATGCCCGCGGTTGTGTAAGCGGGGATCCGATGAGAATAGCCGTCATAATATTCTGTCTGGTTTTCGCAGGCCTGGCTTTCGCCGGGAGCTGCCCGGTTGGTGCTAAAGACTGCTTCCTTTGCGGCGGCGTTGACGGCATACCGTGCTCTTCCAGCGATTCGTGCTCCGGGAAATATGTCGAGGGTGTGGGGAATGTCGCGTGCGCGTGCCCGCAGGACAAGCCGTGCGCATGCTACTGCCCCTATGGCGGAGAGCAGCCGCCGCAACCGCCACAGCCTCCCGAAGAGGAGGACATTTGTGCGGGTGTCAGCTGCCCGAACACCTGCACTGGGACCACTTTCTACTCCGGCGGCAGCTGCGATCCTGAAACAGGCAGATGCGCATATGGAAGCAGGCAGACATGCGAAGCCGGATGCAATGCCCAGAAAACCGGATGCGCGACGCCCGTGGACGAGTGCGCTGGCGTCTCATGCCAGGACAGGTGCGTGGACAGCGAGCATAAGATTTACATAAACGGCACATGCGATCCTGATGCGCCAGGCAGCGGGGCGGAGAAGTGCGTTTATGCCGAAACCCGCAGCTGCCAGCAATGCGCCGACGCCTCCACCTGCAAGGAGGTGTGCGACAACAACATAGACGATGATGCGAACGGGAAGGCGGATTGCGCCGACCTGGCATGCGCGGGCGACCCGTACTGCAAGCAGACGGTGCAGGTGAAGGTGCTGGACGGCGTGCATGGCAACCCGCTGAAGCGGGTCGCGGTGAACTTTTATGCAGGCAACAGCAAGGAGCATCCGGACCTTTTCGTGAAGCAGGGCGACACCAAATACACCGATGAGAACGGCATGGTGGCATTCGAGGTGGACATGACCAAGTTCAACAAGCCGCCGGTATTCGCATATGCCGAGGTGGAGTTCAGGGACAAGGACGGCATGCTGGAGATGAGGTATGACCAGCTGGACAAAGATGGGGTCGCCAGCATCAGCTCCGCCAAGTTCCAGCTGCCCTGGGACAAGCCCTTCGAGATGACGATCGCGGAAGGGACGCCGGGCGTAACCACGGTTTCACAGGCGGATAACCTGGTCCATGATGCGGATGACATCTCCCTGATGTATTACAACTTCATCGAGATAATCGATTTCTACAAGAACGATATCGGTTATACGCCGACATCAAAAGTGACGGTGCACACATTCACGAAGGAAGATGAGAGATGCACGTGCTGTTATTACTACAGCAGCCGTGAGATAGTGATTGACGAAAAGAACAGCCTGAAAACTGATGCGACCGCTCCGGAAAACAGGGAATGGCACGAATATACGCATCATGTGATGGATGAGCTGTACGGCGGCCCGCAAAGAGCGGCGGGCGAAGTAAACCACGCCGGCTACAAGAATGCGCGGACGACCGATTCTATGGAGGAAAGCTTTGCAGAGCTTTGGCCGGCAGTGAAAGGCGGGGATGACATCTATGGCGGCTACCACCCCCTTAATTCCCTGACAAAGGCGTGGGGCAGCCAGGGTACCGATGAGGAACTCGCATTCCTGGACGTCCAGTGGAAACTCAAGGACAGTGTTTTCGGCGGCAAGGACAAGATGTGGGATTTCATAGCCACGAACAAACCCGTTACGGTGAAGGGTTATTACGATGCCCTCATGTATGCATATCCGCAGAAGCATGATACGATAGACGACATATTCGTGAATCATGGTTTCTTCCGCAGCAAGGCGAAAGGGAATGGGAAATATGACCCGGGCGAGCCGTTCTGGGATACGGATGAGGACGGGAGTTATGAGTCCGGCGAAGCTTACATCGACATGGGAGTGCCGAATGACGCCATCGAATCCTCCTATTCCGTCGGCTCGTACACCATCTATATCTCACCGTTCAATCCCTACAACTCCGGCGTGGATGAAATCGGCACAGCATCGAATTACCTTAGGCCGGCCAGGGAACGCAGGCCCTTGTTCTGGTTTAATTTCGTGAAGCTTGACGCGAGAGATAGGAGCGGAAACCCGGTCACGGATGGCGCGTATAAGATAACCTTCGAATACAGCGGGAACTGCGAGGGCCGCACGTTCGAACAGCAGGCTGTAGTGGAGGATGGAAAGGCCTACGTCATGTTCCCGCAGGATTTGGATACGTGCACGATAACGGCGAAAATAGTGCCGGAGAACTATGAAACGGCAGAGCCGCTTGTGATAACCCAGGAGGAGCACGACAATGCCGTGGCGATGCCTGCAAGCAGCGAGTACGGGATGGAAAAGGCCATCACGCTGGGCGCGCCGAGGGATTTCTGCAATAATGACGGAAGGTGCGATTACGGGGAGAGCGATGCGTGCGGGGACTGCCGCTATGAAGGAACAACTTACGAATGCCTCGAGGATGCGGAATGCGGCGAAGGAGAATACTGCGTAAGCGGCGAGTGCAGCACCTCGCGCGAAGGAGGGGCCTGCTGCGGTTCTGCGTTCCTGCTGCCGCTTTTGCTGGGCGCGGTCCTTCTCTTCAGGCGCGCACCAGCCTGATTATTATTTCCCTTCCGGTTCTATCTTTGTGCATAGCAGCGTCTTGCCTGAGAAGAGAGCTTCGATACGTTCCGGATGGTCAGCATTCACGATGGAAGATACCGTGCCGAGCGCGAGCAGCTCCTCCAGCTTACCTTTCATCCCGCCCGTTACATCATTCTCGGTATGCTTCAGGTGTTTCGAGATTTCCTGGAAGTTCGCGCTGGTGACGAGCGGCACGACGTTGCCCTTGTCATCCAGCACCCCATCGACATCTGTGGCGAGCACGACTATGTCCGCTCCTTTGCCAAGATAGGCGACTATCTGGTCTCCTGAGCAGGGATACCCCCCCAGGATGGAGTCAGGCACCATGTCGCCGTAGAGGACAGGCAGGTAGCCGCTCTGCAGGTAATCGTCTATGACTTTCGTGTTGAAGGATGAGATGCGCTTGTCTTTCAGCGTTAGCACCATCGCCGGCGGGATGGAGATTGCAGGGGCCCCGTTCTCTATCAGGGCGCGGACCACCATAGATGAGAGCTCTGCGCAGGACGCATGCGTATCCGCATAGCCGAGCTTCTGCTCTGTGTTCTTCACCCCGTCCTGGAGGCCGTGCTTTATCACGACCGCATGGCCGAAGGAGCC
>JACCLH010000040.1 GCA_013425375.1 Microcaldota archaeon
ATCAATCCGAAGAAGGCCTTGTCGCTCAGGTGGCCCTCGAATTGGAAGTCAGCCTTGACGCGCACCTCGCCGCCTGCCGGGTCTATGAGCATCTTGCCTGTGTCATCCTCTACATAGAACTTGGCTGTGGACGTCTTTGAGTAGAAGGTGACCCATTCGCTCTGGTCGTGGCCGTGGCGGTCATGCTTGTGATGGTAGTACTGAGCCATGACATGCCAGTAGACCGAGGGGTTCTTGGTGACCGGGCTCACGCCCTGCACTGTGGGCATGGCCTTGCCTGAGAGCTCCACAAGCCCGACCGCTGCGGAGCGGACTTTTGATGTCGGCGTGTTCTTTATCTTCTGCACCAGCATGTACTGCCTCGCGCCTTCACCGAGCGCTGCGAGGCCGGCGATGAGGGCAAGACCAGAACAGACACAACAGGGCGCGCTGGCCACCAGGTTCTCTACAGCCATGGAAAAGCAACTCTGGGAAAATTTATAAACGGTATATGGGAAGGGTAAGTAAGCCTTATTCGATGGCGGGTCAGAAGGCGCAGAGGTTTTGATAAGGATTGGGGTCGTATCCAATATGGGGATGTCGCGAACAAAGTTCGCGAGCATGCTCGTGAACGAAGTGTCGTTCACGACATGCAAAACCCCACTCAGAACACAGTGGAGGGTTTTGCTATGAGAAACATCATGTGGTTCAAGGAGCTCAGCAAGAAAAGCCTTGCTGAGGCAGGGGGAAAGGGCGCGAATCTCGGCGAGATGCTGCAGAACGGGTTCCCGATACCGAACGGGTTCGTGGTCACGAGCGGCGCGTATTACAAGCATCTTGAAGCCAACAACCTCCGTGAGCCCATAACGAAGATACTGGACAGCCTTGATGTCACGGACAATGACGCGTTGATGAAGGCATCAGAGGACATAAAGAAGATGATAGTGGACGGGACCATGCCGGGAGACGTCCAGGAGGACATAATCAAATCCTACAAGACCCTGAACGAGATGGTCGGAAGGCAGACCTATGTGGCCGTCAGGAGCAGCGCGACGGCTGAGGATCTGCCGACTGCCAGTTTCGCAGGCCAGCAGTCCACCTACCTGAACGTGTTCGGGTCTGAGGGCGTGGTCAGTGCGGTGAAGGAGTGCTGGGCGTCGCTGTTCGAGCCGAGGGCGATATTCTACAGGGTGGAGAACAAGTTCGAGCACATGAAGGTCGGACTGGCCGCGGTCGTGCAGATGATGGTGCAGAGCGAGAAGGCAGGAGTGGTCTTCACAGTGGACCCGCTCTACCAGGACCCTGACATCATCTCCATAGAGACGGCATACGGGCTGGGCGAGGTGGTGGTCAGCGGCCAGGTCACCCCTGACACATACCGCGTGGACAAGAACGAGTTCAAGATACTGGACAAGAGCGTGGCGAAACAGCCGTGGATGCTCATAAAGGTGGAAGGCAAGAACAAGAGGGTGGAGATAAAGGACGAGGCCCAGGGCAAGCAGAAGCTTTCTGACCTTGAGATAAAGGACCTGGCCAAGATATGCAAGAAGATAGAGGAGCATTACAGCTATCCTCAGGACATAGAATACGCGTTTGAGAAGGACAACCTATACATAGTGCAGTCCAGACCGATAACGACATTGGCCGACAAGTCAGGATTGGAGAAGGGTACAGGAGGGGAGCTGGTGAAGGAGAAGGAAGCTGAGACAAAACCGAAGGAGGCACCGAAAGGGCCGGCTCAGGGAGTGGGCAGCGCCAAGGTGATAGTCAGGGGACTGGGAGCTTCGCCTGGCATGGGCATGGGGAAAGTCAAACTAGTCAAGAGCGCCAAGGAGATAAAGAACATGGAAAGGGGAGACATCCTCGTCACTGAGATGACCACCCCTGATTTCGTGCCTGGCATGAAGAAGGCATCTGCGATAATCACGGATACAGGGGGCATGACCTGTTTCGAAGGGCACACCAGCATACTGACAGATAAAGGGTTCATGACGATGGAGGAGATATTTGCTGCGATGGAAGATGGCGAGGAATTCACTATCCTCTCATACGATTACAGTACCAGACAGACCTGCTGGAAGAAAGCCATTGCCGCAGGAAGAAGAAAAAACAGGATAATCCGGGTAGCAGTTTCGCAGACAGGCAACGGAACACTTGACTACCTTGATTTGACCGAAGACCACAAGATGTACACGTTTGAGAACAGGAAAATGGTGAAGAAGGAGATAGGGAGGATATTGGGGGACTCGGATTCGCTATGCATCGTAGAAAAGATACCGGATGGCACTGAAAATGACGAGAAGCTGGGATATCTGCTCGGCGCGATAGTGACTGACGGGTATGTGAGACTGACAAGAACCAAAGGATCTGTCACTTTCACGCAGAAACCAAGCGACGAGAAGCAGGCATTCATCCAAACCGTGAAAGAGAATTTCGCAGAGACGTTCGGGGAAGAGATGGCGTATGAGAGGCAGAGAACCACTGTCGGCCATATACGGGATAGGCAGGTTGTCGGCAGCGTAATGGACGTGATCTGCTTCAAGCGGGAACCGGCTGCGGCTCTTTCCGACCTGATAGGAAGGCTCGATGAATGGGTCCTTTCAGTGGATGAAGCGACTACATTCAGCTTTTTGGCCGGCTTGATAGATGGCGATGGGGCGTATTTCAACAACAGATTGCAGATATACATAGGAAAGGAGCACGTTCTCAAGGCCGCGGTTCTTGCCTGTCTCAAGCTGGGGATCGTACCGCAGGTGACAAGGAACAGGACCATCTGCAATCTTCAGATCGTGGAACGCATCGACGACATACTGAAATATACGACGAGGGTGAAGGGGGAGACCAAAGAGAAGATTCTTGGGACAAGGCTTTTTGCGGCAAAACAGCTCCTCGCTGACGTAATAGATGGCGTGAATTACAAGGGAAGGATCAAGCCATATGTAGAGAGGAACCTCCTTCTGGATTCAAGAAAAATCAGGGACAACGTGATTCCTCTCGGTGATGAAAAATTGCAGCTGGAACTGCTGGAAGCGCTTAATTCCAGCGTAAGGATGAAGAGGGCGAGCAAGATAGAGGAGTTCGGGGAAAGCTTCGTATACAACATCGAGGTGGAATCGTCAGACGAAATGGAAAAGAATTATGTTGTCTTCACAAAGATGTTCACGCCCCTGCTTGTATCTAATTCCCACGCGGCAATAGTAAGCAGGGAGCTGGGCGTGCCCTGCGTGGTAGGCACAGGCAATGCGACCACAGTGCTGAAGGACGGCATGGATGTGAGCGTGGACGGAAGCCATGGCCTGATTTATGAAGGGCTGGTGTCAGCTCCTGAGGCTGCTGAGAAGCCTGCAGGAGGGGCTGCTGCTGTGCAGATAGCTGCACCTGCGCCTATCACAGGCACCAAGATATATGTCAACCTGGCGGATGTGGACCAGGCCGAGAAGGTGGCGAAGCTGCCTGGCGACGGCGTGGGCCTGCTCAGGGCCGAGTTCATGATAGCAGGGATGGGCGAGCACCCGAGGAAGATGCTTGAGGAAGGAAGGCAGCAGGAATTCGTGGACAGGCTGGCAGGCGACATGAGGAAGTTCGCCGCTGCGTTCTATCCAAGGCCGGTTGTCTACCGCGCCACAGACTTCAAGACCAACGAATACCGCAACCTGGAGGGCGGCGACAAGTATGAGCCGCACGAGGAGAACCCGATGATGGGCTATAGGGGGGCGGCCAGATACATCAGGGAGCCGGAACTGTTCAAGATGGAGCTTGCGGCCATAAAGAAGGTCAGGGAGGAATACCACATGGTCAACCTCTGGCTGATGATACCGTTCATACGTAGGGTCGGCGAGCTCAAGGCGATAAAGGATATCATGGATGATGTGGAACTCTACCGGACCAGGGACTTCAAGCTCTGGATAATGGTGGAAGTGCCTAGCACAGTGATAATCATAGACCAGTTCTGCAAGGAAGGCATAGACGGCATCTCCATAGGCACCAACGACCTCACCCAGCTCATCCTGGGCATAGACAGGGACAATGCGACCATGGCCACTGGCTTTGACGAAAGGAACGAGGCGGTCCTGAGGGCCCTGAAGCGGGTGATAACCACCTGCAGGAAGTACGGTGTGACGACCTCGCTGTGCGGCCAGGCGCCTTCGGTATATCCGGAGTTCGCCGAGAAGCTGGTGGAGTTCGGCATAACCAGCATGTCAGTGAACCCTGATGCCGTGGAAAGGACGAGGAAGATAGTGGCCAGCGCAGAGCAGAAGATAATCCTGCACAGGCTGGCTGCGCTCCAGAAGCCGGAAAAGGACGAGGAGCTCAGCTTCGGAGAGGAATGAGCCCCACCTGCAAGATTAATATATCGTAAGGGAAATAACTATCCATGAATAAAGCCGTGAAAAAGTCACGGAAAGAGAGGATAGGCGAGGACGTCTCCTATCTTGATCTCAACCAGCTGGAGCTGGCGTATATAAACCGCGCAGTGGAGGAAGGCCGCAGGCCGGCTGTCCCTCCATTCGTGGAGATCGGCAATAGCAGGAGGATACTTCTCATACAGAAGACCAATCTGGAGAGCCTTTGCCGGCAGAACGGCAAGGAATACAGGAAGGGGCCGCTTGAGGGCGAATTGAGAGGCGTGCTCGGCGGCAGGAAAGGCCTCTCCATCGGATGCTTCCTGTTCAAGTGAAGACGTGGGAAACATGAGGATACTTTTGCAATTCCCAGAAGGGCTCAAACAGAAGGCCATGGAGCTTGCCGCCAAGTACGAGAAGGAGGGCCATGAGGTGTTCCTCTCGGCTTCGCCTTGCTATGGGGCGTGCGACCTGGCCCTGGATGAGGCCAGATGGATAGAGGCGGACAAGATAGTCCATGTGGGCCACAGCAGGTTCGTGCACAACGAGCTGGGCATACCTGTGGAGTATATCCCGTATTATGTCGATATAGAGATAGACTCGCTGGAGGCGGTGCTTCCGCATATCAAAAACTACAAGAGCATCGCCCTCGCGACGACGGTCCAGCACATCCACCAGTTCGAGGAGATGAAATCCTTCTTCGAAAGGAACGGCAAGAAGGTATTCGCAGAACAAGGTGAGCGTGCCATGGAGCGCGGCCAGGTGCTCGGCTGCGATGCGGGCGCCATAAAGAAGGTCGAGGATAAGGTGGATGCGGTGGTGTTCGTAGGGAGCGGTGTTTTCCATCCGCTGGCCATAGACGTGAAGAAGCCTGTGTTCGTGTACAACCCTTATGCCAAGAAAGTGACTGAAATCAGCGCTGAGAGGGAAAGGCTGAAGAAGCTCAGGAAAGGGGCGATAACCAAGGCGTTCAGCTGCAGGAAGTTCGCGGTGCTCCTCAGCACAAAGCCAGGGCAGTTCAACCTTCAGCAGGCGTTATGGGCAAGAAACGAATTGAGGAAGCGCGGCTATGAGGCCATGATACTGGTGGCCAACGAGTTCGACCCTATGGCCATAGGGAATTTCATGGCGTTCGACTGCCTGGTGAATACCGCCTGCCCGAGGATAGCCGATGACCAGGAGAA
>JACCLH010000047.1 GCA_013425375.1 Microcaldota archaeon
ATGAACGCGACCGACCTGACCAACCGCGTGGCAGGAGCGATGCTTGGCCATGCAGGAGACCTGAGGACGCTTCTCGATTCACAGGACGCCATAAAAGTCACAGTAAAGTTCCTTGTGGATACTGGCGGCAAGCCGACGATACAGTCAATATCAGCCAAGTGCGGCGGTGGAGATTGCGACAATAAACCTACTAAGGACCAGATAATCTCCGCGACCAAAGTTAGCCCTGGAGCAGCCACGCTGGGCTCACCGCCTGCGCCATGCACCAAGGACATCTTCGCCAAGGTACCACCCGGCTGAGCCATTCATCTCTTGTTTTTCTTTATTCCCTTATTCTCTCGAATTTCCGTTACCTTTAAAAACCCTTATTTACACAATCATATGCGTATTAAAACACTTAAAAGCGGTGGGTGCTGATGACATATAAAGAGAGGCAGGCTAAGCGGCCTGCTAAAGAAGCCCAAAAGGCTGGTGTGGCCATTAAGAGCCAGCCCGAGGCAGGCAAACAGCCTCTTGCAGAACCTGCAGTGCAGTCCGTTTATGACGTTGATTCTCTCAAGCGCATGGGCAAGGAGGAGCTCCTGGCGCTGGCCCGGAAGACCTGCGAAGAGAGGGGCATCACCACTCCAGCAGAGCTGCTCAAAGACAAGGGGATGGGGCACCTTATCGATGCTCTCGGCAAGCTCGGCCTTGTGAGGGATATCTTCTCCAAGCCGCCTGCGTCAGCAGAGACGTCTATGGGGCATGCTTCGACGTTGTACAATCCAGCGGCCACGGCCGGTCTCTCCGGAGCTGCAGATGGCTCCGAAGCGAAGCGCGTGGCAGACCAAATAGCGGAAATAGAACGCATCACCAGCCCAGGTGCCGATGCGCTGAAGCTATCACGCTTCTCAGAACTCTACGGCAAGGAGCGCCAGAGGATAATCGGACTCGGCATCCCAGAAGCCGAACTGGATGAGCTCATAGTGGCAGCCAACGCCAAAAATGATGCCGGGGCGTCATTGGACGATATAGAGCACCAGCTTGTCCAGCTCGGACGCCTCAAAGAGCGGAAGACGATATTCCAAGGCATCATGGAAGCCGGCAATATGAAAAGGATATCCGCGGTCGAAGCAAGAAACGGTTCTGCAGATGAGGGGTTCCTGGCAGGTGCCATAGACGTTCATATGGAAGGCGCCGATGAGTCCGGTCCGCTTCCTGCGTCTGCGGCAGCGCCGCCTCCAGGGGCCGTCAGGAAAGCGAAAGGCCACGGCCTCATCAGGAGATTCTTTTCAAGCCCTACCCTGTGGGCGGCTGCAGGCATGGGCATATTGAGCTATGCGACATACAGCACCGGCTTTTTCCAGGATACCGCCACCCACATCAACAAGGTCATGGGGTCGCACCGTGAGATATCAGAAGCCATACGGCGGCTATGGGAAGCCAGGCTGCAGCTCCCCCCGCTTGACAGCGCCAAGGGAGTCGAACTGATATTCTACGGTATCCCTGGTCTGGGTTTCATCATGAGCATGATATCAAAGCATTTCGGGGCGGGGAAGATAGCCAGGGATTATGCTGATGTCAGTGACAGCCAGTTCAGGGAGATGCGGGCCTATGCCATCGAACAGGTCTCAGACCTGGTGAAGAGGCACGGCAACAACTCTGCCCAGCATCTGTTCCACAAGATGTTGAGCGATGAGCAGCTTTTCGATTCGCTTGACACCCTCCGCAGGAACGGCCGGGTATTCGCAGCAACTATGAAGGAGGCCAAGTTGCCTGACTGGCTGCTCAGGCACCGCATTGACGCCATGCTCGTTGATGTGGAGGTGCGCATAATCACAGCGAAGCTGGAACCATATCTCGGGGCTGGTGAAGAGCAGCGCCTGGGCAGGCTCCAACAGCTCCATGACACGGACGACCTGCTCAGGAGGAAGCTCAACGAGGTGCTCCGCAGGGCCGTCAACGGCAGCTATCTTTACCCCCACAGGAGCAACCTGGCTTCCATGATAGGCAACGAGAATGCCGAGGCAGGAGAAGAAATCCTGCTGGAACTGGAGAGGGATTTCCGCCACCTTGAGCGCGACGGTTCATGATCATATGAGGTGCATGCTATGAAACTTAGGAAAGGAGAGGAAGTAAAGGGAACGACCACGCTGAGATTTTCCAAGAGCCATATCTTCAGCGCTGCGGTCATAGGGATGGCGGCCACTGTCGCGGCTGTCGTGTTATACTTCCCCGGTTGCGAAACCAAGGTGGAAGGGCCGATGGCCGTGAGGGGGGATGGCGTCTGCATCGCAGGCATCGAGAGCTATCCCTACAAGCGTGATATACGCACCGGAGCGGTGCTGAAGGACAGTTCAGGCAAACCAGTGCCGAACCCCAGCTATTCCAAGGAGGACTGCTACAGGGGCGATGGCGTACCTGATTTGGGTCCTGACAAAGCAAGCCTCAAGGACCCTGCAGGCAACCCAGTCGCGGATTTCAGGGACACATTCACAGACAAGAGGGCCATCACACTGCCGCTTGAAGATGAGAACTCGCTTGATGTGGTGCTGAAGCAGATTTCAGACCAGCCCTGCGGCAAGGTGGATGACAAGCACCCTGTGCTGACCAGGGACAAGCTGAGCATCCCAGAACTAATCCCGGTTGCCAACCTGAGGAAGCGGTTCCGTACGCAGGAGGAAGTGGAGAAGCTTCATGCGCAGCCCGGCCTCTTTGACAAGGAAGGCGGCGATATGTACACTGTTGTAGTGGACTACGTTGAGACCTGTGATACCCTGCTTCCGCCATGTGAAGAGGCCCCATTCGAGGTCTGCTACTGCGCCAACCTGTCTGAGTGCCAGCCAGGGCCCTGCCCCAACGGTACCATAGACCCTGGCGAGCAGTGCGACCCGAAAAGCGCCAAGAAGCTCGGCGGCTGCAAGGAAGGCAGCCACTGCGACAAGTGCAAGTGCATCAAGGACAAAGCGGTATCGACGTGCAACAACGGCATTTTTGACCGTGGCAAGGAGGACTGCGACGGTTCATCGACTCTTGCCCGTGGTGGTTGTCGAGAAGGCCAGGAGTGCGTCAGATGCAATTGCATAGATACACCGAAACCGCCCGCCGAGATCACGGCGTGCACCCATCCTATGAACGCGACCGACCTGACCAACCGCGTGGCAGGAGCGATGCTTGGCCATGCAGGAGACCTGAGGACGCTTCTCGATTCACAGGACGCCATAAAAGTCACAGTAAAGTTCCTTGTGGATACTGG
>JACCLH010000048.1 GCA_013425375.1 Microcaldota archaeon
TGTTTTGCTATCTGGTAGATTGACAGGTCTCTCTTCTCTATTTCCCTGACAATCCAGCGTATTTTCCGCTTATTCAGCTTCTTCATATACTGAAGAAGGTCTTCAGATTTTACCGAGGTAACCTTATTTCGGGATACGACACTGGGCACCCGACACCCAAACATTTAAATATAAAGAATGAGCAAATAAGATGGTTATTTGTTGCAATGGGTGATACTGTGGCGGTCAAAGGAAACAAGGCTAATAAATCACGTCAATTGACGAAGAAAGCTATCAAACACGTCGGGGTGTTGAAACGCAAGGCCCGTAAAATGAAGGCTAATGCTAGGAAAACAGCCAAAATCAGCGCTCGCCGGCCTGTCAAATCGATGCGGAAAACCATGAGGGGCGTCCTTAAGGCAGGTAAAACCAAGATAAAAGCCAGGATGAAGGCTGTCAAATCCAAGACCGCCAAGATACAGCTCAAGGCAGCCAAGGCGCCTTTGCTGAAGAAGGAGAAAACCCCTGAGAAGCCGGTCAAGAAAGAGCTCACCGAGAAGGAGATTGCGGTGCTCCAGCATGAGCATACGCAGAGGGTGTCCAGGATACTCGGCGACTCGTCGGTCAGGCAGAACCTGATAGGGATAGGCGGCGAGAACGCGCTCGCCATAGTCAGGAGCTTCTACGGGAACCACAGCGACGAGGATCTCGCAAAGAAGCTCAAGATAAAGATAAGCGACGTGCGCGCCACGCTCAACAGGCTGCATAACGAGGGCCTGGTCAATTACATACGCGAGAAGGACAGCGAGACCGGATGGTATTCCTATAGCTGGACCCTCAACCATCAGAGGATGGAGAAGTGGGCGAACAGCCAGACTGAGAAGCTCAGTGCCCTCACCGGAAACGGTGTCGACTATTATTTCTGCCCTTCCTGCGGCATTTCAAGCATAATCAATTTCGAATCCGCGGCCGGCACCGATTTCAGGTGCGAGCGCTGCAACAGGCTCCTGGAGTTCATAGATGAGAAGAAGATGGCGGAACTCCATGAGAAAAGGCTTTAGACCTATCCCCAGAAAGGGGTATTGATGAAGGTACAGGAGCTCAATGTCTATATGGTCCTTTTCAACAAGGACAGGATACTTCTCCTCAAGAGGACCAATGGGGTCTGGGAATTCCCTGGCGGCGGGGTAGAATGGGGCGAGGACCCCAGGGATGCGGCCATCCGCGAGACAAGGGAGGAGACAGGCCTCACGGCGCATGATGCCGGCTTTGTCATGATAACCTCTGCCACCTACCCAAAGGGCGAGGACGAAAAACACTCGGTCTATATCGTGTATAAGGGGCAGACGGACAGCCTGGACGTGAGGATGTCGCCAGAGCATGTGGAGCACAGGTGGCTGGGCCTGACAGAAGCCAGGTTCATGAAGATGGCCCTGAATGCGGAAGGAGTGCTTGACTACCTCTAGCCGGAAAAGCCTCACATCGATTTGAACTCTATCAGCATCTTCTCAAGCTCCTCAGTGGTGAGAAGCAGGAGCGAGCTGCTGTCCAGCTCCATCTTTGTTATCAGCGGAGCCACGGACGGAGAGGAGTTTATCAGCCCCTGGAAGCTGCTCTTGTCGGCCATGCTCTTGAAGACGACTATGGATATGCCATGGCCGATTGACGGCAGGATCCTCTTCAGGAGCTCCTTCGGATCGCCGCCCTTCTCATAGAAGTGCAGGTACATCTGCTGTCCGACCACGGTGAGCACGCTGTCCGCCTCCTTGGACTCATCAAGCTGGGTGAACGGGATGGCATTGTTGACGCAGATGTCACGCAGGCGGCGCATGAGGGCCAGGTATTCTATGGAATGTTTGGTCCTGTCCTCCCAGCTGATGAGACCGTAGTAGCCGATGCATTCCTTGAGCAGATTCCGCTTCTCAAGGGTGTCCAGCAGGAACTCTACGTTGTAGTCTGTTATGTAGACGGGCTTGCCATGGAAGAAGATATCCTTGAAGCCGTTCTTTATCTCTGTGGGCGCCAGAGGCGTGCACTGCCACCTGTAAGTCTCGTTTATCTTCTCGAATATTCCGAGTATGGAATCAGCGGCCAGGGGGATCTTGGTCCTGGCCACAGGCGGGAAGTCCGGGATGTCCAGAGCGAAGTATATGGCTTCCTGGCGGGCGAACAGGACGCCTATGCCGACTATGCCGCCTGTGAGTATTATCATGATCCAGAAGAGCGGGTCGGTGAATATGGTCTTCACGACCTGATGCTTGATGGGCACATCCACCTTGAGCCCGCCGGCGGTGAACTTGAACACGTGGTCTCCGGTCGGAAGGCTGTTGTCGCCAGTGAAACCGCCCACATCCACCTTCATGCTGCTGACGCGGTTGAAAGTGTAGGAGCCGTATTTGCCTCCATCCACGAGAAGCGAGATCTCGTTCAGCTCGAATGGCTGGCCGTCCATGGATATGTCGAAGTAATACCTGGAGGGCTTCTTGGAATCCTGGCCCTTCCAGGTGATGTCTATGGACACCACCTTCATGTAGACCTGGGTGTATATGTTGCTCTCATCATCCATGAGAGCCACGATGTACTCGCCGCGGTCTATGTATATCGGGACGTCAAAGGACTTGTCGGCCTGCACATTCACAGGACCCTGGCTTATGCTCTGCACCTCTGTGCCGTTGCTGTCGGTCATGGTGAGATACATGTTCGGCTGGGCCGCCTGAGGCTCCCTGAGCATCGCGTTCATCCTTACGGGTTTGCCGCTTATGTTGGTCGGCACCACCTTGCCGCCCAGCTCTATGTACATGTCGTTGTCGCGCTCCTTCTCAATGCTGGTGAAAAGGGTCTCGCGCACCGGGAACTCGGAGGTCGATGTGTAGCCGATGAAGTCCACCTTGAGCGTGACGCTGGGCTTGGCGAACTGGTCCGAGAAGAAATAGCTGCGGCCGGCATAGTATGTCTGGTCGGCGAACGTGTAGTTCTTGGATGGCGCGTTGGGCTCTGCCCAGGGGATGTCGAACACTATCCTGGACACATCGTCAGCGGCGCTGGTGTAGTTGCCGCGCCAGCCGCCGTCCAGGGTCTGGGGAAGGAATACGAAGGCGCCATCTCCCTTGGTGGCGACGCTGATGGAGCCGTACTTCAGATCTCCGGCCCAGCCGGATGTCGGAGCTGCCCGGTAAAGGGGCTGGTAAACATGCATGGCCGCGCTGGTCTGCAGCTGGACATTTTCGTCGAAACCGAATGGAATGGTCTTGAGGGTCGCCTGGGGCGTGGTCTGGACAAGGGTGCCGTTCAGCATCTTGGTGAAAGGCTGCCCCAGGTATATGACCACCACGCCGCGGTCCGCGAGATGGTTGGGGGTTATCATACTGTTGACGCCGAGCATCTCCATGGGCACCACGCCGCTGGGAACTATGATGATGGCGCCTTCCGGTATGGTCTCCAGCTGCTTGAGCGTTATCTCGTTGAGTATTATCTTCCGCTTGGCCAGATTGGAACGGAGGGTGCGGATGAAATCAGGATACATGCCGGCTTCGAAGCGCTCGCTGTTCAGTATGAAGACCTCGTAAGGGAGCTTCTGGTCGTATGTGGATATGATGACCGAATAGTTGACCAGGTTGCTCGTGTTGTAGTCTATCATGACCGAGGCCACGTACCTCGGGTTCGCCCTATCGCCTGAACTGATGACGTCGCCGCTGATGATGGTGTTCTCGATGGCCGGCTTCTCGGAGGGGGGCTGGAACACGCCGGCTGACTGGAACGCCTGGGTGGTGAGGAAAAGCCATCCCATCGCAAGCACTATTATGGCTATGAATATGAAAGCGCCGAAGACCATGAAGTTGAAGCCGCCTGGCGGGGCCTGGGACAAGACCGCTTCAGTCTTCTTCTCCTTCTTGGGGGTGAGGATGCCACGGACCAGGTCCTTTATCTTTTCTATGGGTGGCCTTACCTTTGTCCGGTAGTGGCTCACGTACTGGTACTTCTTCTTGAGCTCGAACCGGTATGTCTTCTTCAGCCTAGCGTCCTTTTCTGCCATAGAAACACTACTGGACTACTTCCAGGTATCCTTCGTTGACCAGCTTATTGAGCATCTCCTCTACGCGGGCTTCTGACACCTTGAACACCTTCGCGAACTCGGTGATGCTCAGGGACCCGCTGTGCTCTGACACCCACTCCTGGAGCTTGGCTTTCAGCGCGTCGTCCGACAGGCCTTCCAGCTGCTGCACCCTGAGCCTGAACTCGTCGTTCTGGGTCTTCAGCTCGTAGTTCTGCGATGTGAGCGCCTGGCTCTGCTCGGTGAGGCGCTCCACCTTCTTGCGGTAGTCGTCCACCTCCTTCTTGAGGGAGTCATAGGCCGTGTACAGCTTGGTGTAATCCATGGTCACCGAGCCTGCGAGCTCCTTTATGGAGTCCTCCACGAGCTGGTAGAGCGTCTTGTTGTCCACCTGGTAATAGGATTCCGTGAGGGAAAGGATGTTGAGCAGGTAGCGGATGACATCCACCCTGCGCTTCTTGGGCCCTATCTCGGGCGGGATGGTGTACAGGACCTCCACCTCGTCCTCCTTTATCTTGACTATGGAGAAGAGGTAGGGATTCTTGTCGATGTCCCTGCTCTCCACGTATATCACGTTCAGGACGTCCTTCTCAGGGGCGATCTCCAGGAAGGATATGGAACGGAGTATCGCTGCCAGGTCCTTGGGCTTGCCCTTGAGCATCTTGCCCTTTATCTTGAAGGCATCCACCTGAGGCGGATGGGGCGCTTCTGTTGTGCCCCCGCCTGCTGGCTGGGTTCCTGGAGTCCCTGCAGGCTTGGCAGCGGATTTTGGGGTCGGTAATGGAAGTGGCATCAGTCACACCTCATCTCTTTTTCTTGGGCTTGTATGCTGGCTTCTTTTTCGCCGCGGTCTCCGGCCTCTCTTCCGGCTCCTCAGGCTCTGGGACCGGAGCAGGAGGTGGAGGCTTGGACGGCTGGAATGACCCGCTTTCTATGGCAGGCGCATACCGGAATAGCGACAATAGCAACGCGAAGAGGGCCACCACGAACGCGGATATGACAACCCAGGCATCGAACCTGCCTGAACTGATTGTGGAATACAGCAGGAGAAGGACCACAAAACCGGCGAATACGCTGGCGAACAGCATGGTCCTCTCGAAAGAACGGCGCCGTTCCGCATGCTTAGGCACGCAGGATTCACAGACGAAGAGCTTGTTCATCTGGGCAATGCCTAAACGCATCTTTATGGCCCTTAGCCCACGGATTATGCGGTCCTCCTTGATGGGAAACGCGGTCTTGTCCTCAACATCGGCCTGGCAGGAAACGCACATCTTCTTCCCGTAAGAGGGACGAGGATTGACTATCTCGGACATGCCATCCACCCCGCTATTCCTCTAGGACGACCTGGCTTATCTCACGCCCGACACCGCCGCTCTTCTTCAGGTCCACCTTGCCGAAGATGTTGATGATGGTGATATCATCCACCCCGGCATCCTTGAGGAAGTCGCCGATGTTCCTGCGGACGATGCCATAGCGCTCCAGCGTGATGACGAACGACACCACGTCCATGCGGCGGTTGCCCTTGTCGAACGTCTTGGTGAGGTCCTCTATCTTATCATCACCCAGACCGAACTGGCGCAATTTCCTCCTGAAATCCTCCTTAAGGAACGACACGCTTCTTGACACTGCAACATCCCTCCTCTGTTTTTCTGTAAGAACTTCGCTAAGGTCAAGGAAGTATTCCTTGCTCGGCTCCTCTCCCTCTATCTTGCTTATCAGGAAGGTCGAGGGATACGGAGTCGAGAGAGTGAGCGCCAGGTTGACGGCGCACTGGCCGACCCCCAGCCTGCTTATCTCGTCGCGCATGTAGTTGCTGAAGTTGAGAGACCCCTGGAGATAGTCCAGGAACTTCTCGAACTTGACCTTTAGCATGAACGTTGTGCCGACATTGGAGAATATGGCCTCGCTTATGTCCGTCGGGTTCTGCGATGCGATTATCATGGCGAAGTTGTACTTGCGGCCTTCGCGGACTATCATGACCGCGTCGCTGTTGTCATCCTTGCCTATCTTCCATGCCTCGTCCAGCACGATGAGGAGCTTGAGGCCTTTCACGTTGGACCAGCCTTCCAGCCTCATCTTCTCCTTTATGAACTGCAGGATTGTGAGCGCTGCCAGGGCACGCGCCGTCTCGTCAGGCAGGCCGGACAGATCCAGGTCCACCAGGCCTGAGGTTATGAGCTCCTCCAGCTTCACTGTGCTCTGCTGGGCGAAGAAGTCCTCGCCTGACTTGGTGAACTGCTTGAGGCGGTAGATGGCGTTCTCGAGCTCTGCCGGGAAGTCATAGGACCCCACCTGGGCCTGGTCGGTGAGCACGCGTACGACGTCCTTGAGCGTGGGCGGCGTCAGCGGCTTCCCAAGCTCGTCCTTCTGCTCCCTGACGTCCATCCTGAATTTGCTCTCTATGTAGATCTTCTCTATGGCCTGCTCGGTGAGCCGCCTCTGCTCGGGGTAGTTGGATATGTCGGTGAGCAGCTCCATGGTCCTCATGACCTGCTTTATGCGGTCATAGGGCTTCATGCCGCCCAGGTCCAGCAGGTTGAGATAGGACCCCTTGCCCAGCGAGATGACCTTGCCGCCGCTCTGCTTCACCCAGTCCTTGTATTCACCTGCCCAGTCTATGATGAGCGCGTTGCTGTTCCAGACGAACGCGGAACGGAGCAGGAAGGTCTTGATGAAATAGGACTTACCGGAACCTGATATGCCGACCACGGCTATGTGGGGGTTGGCGACGTTCTCGAAGCTCCAGTAGAAAGGCACGTTGAATATCTTGGTCCTGCCGATGTAGATGGAGTTGGTCGGGTCTCCGAACAGCACCTCCATGGGCGGTTCCGGAGGATAGACCAGGATGCTGCGCCTGGCTATCGCGGTGTTTGGGAGTTTGACGAGCTTGAGCTTGCCTGCGATGCCCATCAGACCACGCTCTCTTCAAGCTCCTGGGCAGTCATCGGGAAGAACTTCTCCCATTCGAAGCATTTCAGCATCTCATCTCCGGTGAGGTTGACGACCTCCACGTTGAGCGCGTTCGCCAGCACGGTCCTCAGCTCGTTGGCCTGGGTACGGGCCGCTGCCACAGCCGCGTCCTTGCTGAGGCCGACCGCCGTGGTCTGGGCATAGGCTATGATGCCCATGGGCTTCACGCCTTTTATCAGGCGGCCGAGCTCATTGTCCCTGATGGCGACCTCCTTCTCGTACTTGTCCACCTTGAGGACATCAGGCTGGGGCTTGTCCCTTTCCCTGGCCAGCCTCAGCTGGGCCTCTGCCCTCTTGGTCTCTATCATCTTCCTCTTCTCGCCCACGTCCTCCACGTAGAGCAGGTAGGCGACCTTGGTGACGTACTTGATGTTGGATATGGCCCTCTCGAAGAACTGGGTGTAGGCAATGTTCTCATCCGAGCTCTTCTCGATGGCCGATTCGAATATCTTCAGGCCCAGGAATGCAGAGGCATAGAATACGCCATTGACGTTCTTGACTATGACGTCCTGCGAAGGCGGGATCTCATAGCCTGTGTCGGTCATCATGACGATTTTCGCCCTCTCGGTGACAAGGGGTATGAACAGGTAGCCATACTTCCAGAAGAGCACTCCGAACAGCGAGCCCAGCCCTGCCATCAGACCGCCTAGAAGGACGAACGGGCCCATGCCTGCGGAACCGCCTATGAAGGCGAGCAGGGCGCCCACGATGCCGACAACTATGGAACCGATTGTATAGGTCTTCGCACCACCAGTGATAGCCATGGAGTATCCCTCGATTCAAGGTTACATAGGATATCCCAAAAGGATATAAAAACCGCTCGATTAGTGCGGGCGCCGGATTAGGCGGAATTACGGCAGCCACCGGGCGCTTTATAAATACTTCTTATCACATATTACCACATATGAGCATACCTACCATCTCCTTCGAGCCCAGGGTACCTGCCAGACGCCGAACTATCTGCAAGAGTGACGAGGCAGTGGTTAGCAGGCTCAGCTGCAAAGGCGAATTCGAACGCTATGACGGCATGGTGGAGAGGCTGCAGAAAATCGAGTACCCCGGGCCGCACATGAGCCAGTCTTTCGCGTTCAGGGTCGGCGAGGGCGGTCGTGGTGATTTTCTTTTCGAACAGTCAGATCGGATGTACCATATATTGAAATTCATGGCGCTGGACACAGCGAACGCATTATTTCCGGGCCATTTCCTCAAGGCGCATGAGCTCAGGGTATTCAGGAAGGGCGGAGCGGAGTATGCCGCCACCTACTCGGACTTCGTACGCGACCTGAGCGGTGCCGGGAAAAGGACGATGGAAGCAAGGGAACTTTTCAAAAACGAGGGCCTCAGGGTCAGGATAGCAGCCGATCGGAGAGAACATGAGCTGACCCCGGAATTGGGTCCGCTCATGGAAGCCGTGGCTGCGGCAGGGATAATCATACAGCATCCAGAGGCGAATTACCATCTCACTGAGAACGGGATAGTATTCTTCGAGGTCGATGGCATAGGCCTGCCGAAGGCGTTAGATGAAGGGAAGCGGCGGTTTTCCAAGACAAAGGAACTTGATTCCCTGGATAAACTGGCCGGGATGTATGCCACGATATTAAAATGCAAGATAAACGGTAGACTCAAAAAGATAGTGGATAGGCTACTGGCGAGACACCCGATGGACAGTGAATCGGAGACTATGCTGCCAATTTACGAGGATTTCATGCAGTGGCCATTTGATGCACTCCGCAAAGAGGTTTTGCAGATATTCCTGAGAGGTATGAAAAACAGAATCATAAATGACGACTTCACCAGTGTGCTCTGGAACATGTCGAGGCTCCCGCTTAAAAGAATTGGAAAGGCATACCGGAGTGCGAGGGATACGATTTGGATGACGCTGGAGGGTAAGAAGATGGCGCTTATGTGGGCTGCTCTGCAGGGTTATACTGAAACTGCAAAAATGCTGATTGACAAAGGGGCGCACGCCAATGCGAAGGTTGCGAAGACTATGGGTAGGTATACGGCGCTGATGTCGGCTGCTTCGAATGGGCATACCGAAACCGTTGCAATGCTTATTGACAAAGGCGCGGACGTGAACGCGAAGGATAATGAGGGCAGGACGGCGCTGATGAATGCTGCCTGGAATGGTCATACCAACACCGCCGAAATGCTGATTGACAAAGGAGCAGACGTGAATGCTAACGATAATGCTGGCAATAGGGCGCTGATGTGGGCTGCTTATTGTGGCCATACCGAAACCGCCGAAATGCTGATTGACAAAGGAGCAGACGTCAATGCAAGTGATAATTATGGCTGGACAGCGCTGATGCGGATTGCTGAGGATGGTCAAACCGAAACCGCTGAAATGCTAAGGAAGCACGGAGCGACTGAATGATTCCGAGTAGGGCGTCAGTCAGCCCTTAACCGCGTCCTCAACTATCTTCTTCGCATGGCCGATATAAGCCTAGACAATGACTTTCAGGGCATGAATAGACGGCAAGCGGGATGCGACTAACACTAATAACACTAGTGTTAGTAGTTCAGAACCATGCGCCTTATGACAGGGTCTATTATCTTATAGCCAGCTTCATTTTTCGTGATAAGACCGTATTTCCTGAGGCGTTCCAGATAGACATAGATATTCGTCTTAGGCACGTTGGTAGCTATAGTAGTGGCAGTCTTATTGCCTTGTGCCATCGACCTGAGAATCAGACGGCTGAAACGGCCGAGACGCCCGAGTTGCTTCTCTACAGACTGGTAGACCGGACTTAGCGGCGAGGCCATCTCTTCGATCACGCGGACAGCTTCGTCTTTCGAGACGTTTTTGCCTGGAAAATCAACACAACGCAACCCGGCCCAGTTCAGATACGCAGGGAATCCGTTTGTCCCTTCCCATAGGACCTGCAGCGCTTCTTTATCTGCGCTCTTGCCATAGGAACCGAAGCCCGCTTTCAGGAAACGTTTGGATGTCTCTTCGCTGAACGGAACCACCCCCAGTATGTCGGCATTGCCCGCAAGCGGATTTCTCTTATTGCCGAACACGTCCTCCATCATGCCCACTGAGCTGCCTGCATAGACATATACGACGTTCTTCTGGAATTGTGTTGCCCTCCTGAAGACAGCATGGAATTGCTTTTCCAGCCCATATGTGGCGGTTTCCTGGAACTCGTCAAACACAACGACATATTTCGAGCTGCTTTTGGCCGGAAGCGAGAGCGTCGCCTCCAGCAGTTCCCGCAGCGATTGCGGTGTTTTGCCGGTCATCCGCTCCCGCTCCAACTCGATGCGCAGCTTCAGGAAATCGGCAAATGCCGCGGAAAGCTCAAGAGCGCTCACCCTTCCCAGAATCTCGGAAAGCGCTGCTATCGCTGCTACAGTGCCGCCCCGAAGCGCTTCGCGTATTTTCATATCCGGACGGTCCTCTAATTCCGCAGACAACAGGGCGTTGCCATATTCCTTGATGAAACTTTCGAAATCCAGCCCCTCGCAGTCCAGGAAGACAGTCTTGAATCCTTTTGCCCGGGCATGACCAGCCATTTGCAGGGCAAGCGATGACTTCCCTACCCTCCTCGGACCAATCATCGCGATGTCGTTCCTTGAACCGGCCTTAATTGCAAAAAGCCGTTTTTCCAGGTAGGAAAGCTCATCCTCACGGTTGAAGAAATTATCATCCGATACCGGGGCGCCGAATGAAAAGCGTACCATTGTAACACACCTAACACCTGTGTTATATAACACTAGTGTTAGTATTATAATCCTTCCACCGGGCAGGCACCAGTCAATCCTTGACCGCATCTTCCACAATCTTTTTCGCATGGCCGATATAGGTGGTGTAGTCGAACAGCTCGTCCGCCTCCTTCTTCGTGAGGAGTTTCCGCTCGACCACCAGCTCCCTGAGATGGCGATTCTTGGAGAACGCTTCCTGGGCGAGCTGGCGGATGGCTTCATGGGCATCCTGCCTGCCGAGCTTGCCTGTCTCCACCAGGTGTATCATGACGCGCTCGGCCATCACGAGGCCATTGGTCAGCTCAAGGTTGCGCTTTATGTTCTCTGGATAGAAGACAAGGCCGTCAAGTATCCTGGTCATCTGGAGCGCCATGTAATCCACGCAGATGAAGCTCTCCCCGAATATGACGCGTTCGTTCGCGCTGTTGGTGAGGTCGCGCTCGTGTTCAAGCGAGATGTTCTCCATCGCCACAGCGGCATTGGCGCGTACCAGCCTCGCGAGCGAGCATATCCTTTCGCTTTTGTGCGGGTTGCGTTTCTGTGGCATCGTTGATGAGCCGACCTGTTTCGCTGAGAACGGCTCTGAAATCTCGCATATCTCGCTTCTTTGGAGGTTTCTTATCTCTTTCGCCACCTTCTCCATGAACGCGGCTGTGAGCGCGAGCGCGCAAAGCACTTCCGCGTGGCGGTCCCTTTGCACCACCTGGTTGGTGACCTGGGCTTCTACCAGGCCCAGCTCTTTCATGACAAGCTTCTGTATCTTCGGGCCATCCTTGCCGAATGTGGCCATCGTTCCGACAGCGCCGGACATCTTTCCGACCGCGATACGCTTTTTCGCCTCAGCCAGCCGTTCCATGTTGCGCTTCAATTCCTGATAGTATAATACGAACTTCATGCCATATGTGGTCGGGACGGCATGCTGACCATGGGTCCTTCCTATGCAGACCGTGCCCTTGTGCTGCAATGCGAGCTTCTTGAGGATGGATGCGAGGCCGGAAAGCCGCCCTTCAAGCAACTGGATGGCTTCCGTGAAAATCAGGGCTGTGGCAGTATCCTCTATATCATAGCTGGTGGCGCCCAGATGGACGTGTCTGCCTGCATCTCCTGCCTGCTCTGTGAGCGCGCGGACCATGGCCATCAGGTCATGATGTATCTCTTCCTCTACCTCTGCCACCCTTTCAGGGGTGACCCTCTCGGCCGCGGCGGCTATCCGCGCCGGAGCGTCCTTCGGGATGTTGCCGAGCTGCGCGTGCGCTTTGGCCAATGCTACCTCGACGACCATCCATTTGCGGAGCTTGGCCTCATCGTCAAAAACGGCATTCATCTCTGTCTTGTATCTCTCTTCGAAAGGGGAAACCGCCATAGTCCATTATCTCTAGTAATGATTTAAAACCGGCGCCGACAAAAGCCTGTCATGGCGAAGGTACGTGTTCTCAGGAGGCAGGAGAAGGCTTACATAGAGCTGCCTTCAGAGATGGCAGGGCAGGAGGAGCTTGAGCTCTTCGCACTGAAAGACGGGTATTATCTCCTCACTATGCCTCTCGGTCTGCCGCCCGGGCAGCAAACCCAGAAACAGAAGGAAGGGATAAGCGAAATCGAACGCACGATTCTCAGGAAACTGCTCGCGATACGCTTCGAGAAAAGGACCCCGGAATACGTCTCAAAAGCGCTTTCCGAACGCGAGAAGGAAGTGCTGAAGGCGCTCGAGCAGAAGGGTTTTGTGAACGTGTTCAAAGGCGACAAGTACAAGGACGGCGTCTATAATATACGGGACAGCATCTACCCTCTCCTGTCGCAGAAGCAGGATACGACAAAAGAGGCAGGACCGGAGAGGCGCGCCGAGGCTGCGCAGGCCCCTATGGCCAGGCCGCAATCCACCGGTGGCGCATTCAGCATCCTCAATACCCGCGGCTTCATCATAGTCCAGGATAAAAGGGAAGCCATGATGCTTTCCGAGCAGATGACCCTGCAGATGAAAAAAGGCGAGGTCGTCGGAGTGAAGGGCTTTGACGGCAGGTTCTACATAGTCACCAGGGATTACCTCGCAGAAGCATGCAAGAGGATAAACTCTGTGCTCAAGGAGGACATGGACGCGCCGTCCATCGCATCGGCTGCCAAGCTGGACCCTGACGGATGCGTGGCTGCGCTCAGGCTGATGGCTGAGAACGGCGATGTGATAGAGAGGAAAAGAGGGGTATTCGCTCCGGTATGACGGATTCTTATGATAATGAGGCAGGGTTCCCTATGATAATAAAAGACCAACTCCATGGGACCATCGAATTCGATGATTTGGAAGGCAGGATAATAGACGCCCCGGTCTTCCAGAGGCTGAGACGGATAAGGCAGATGTCCATCACCAACCTGGTCTATCCCGGAGCCAACCACAGCCGGTTCGAGCACTCCATAGGGACCGCTCATCTTTCCGAGACCATAGCGAGGAGGGTGGGGCTTGACGATGAAGAGATAAGGAAGGTCAAGATCTACGGCCTGCTCCATGACATCGGCCACACCGCGTTCTCCCATGAGGGAGAGGATGTCGTGAAGAAGTATATAGGCGGCCATGAGGAGCTCGGCAGGAAGAGGATAACAAAGGGCGAGATAGCGGATATCCTTTCAGAAAATTACAAGCCTGCAGAGATAGCGGATATCGGAAACTCTGGCCATGGCAGCATAATAGATTCCGACCTTGGCGCTGACAGGATGGACTATCTCAAAAGGGATGCGATAAACACCGGAGTCGCCTATGGGCTGATAGACACTGACAGGATAGTCCACACGCTGGAGATGAAGGACGGCCAGCTCTGCATAAGCAAGGGAGGGCTGGAGGCTGCGGAATATCTCCTGATAGCCAGGTTCATGATGTTCTCCACAGTCTATCTCCACCGCACGGTGAGGATAGCCACTGCCCTGCTCTACAGGGCCATAGAAGGCGCGATAGAGGACAAGACGCTGAAGCCTGAGCATCTGGCAGAGACCGATGATGAAGGCGCGCTCCTCGCCATAGCGAAGTCAGGGAAAGGCGCACCGTACGCGAAAGCGCTGCTCCAGAGGCGCCTATACAAGGAGGTATGCTCGCTTCCGAAAGAAGGATGGAGCGTGGAGAAGGCGCAGTCGGCAGGCAGGGAGCTGTCGGAGCGGTTCGGCTGTGATATAATCGTGGACTATCCGCACGAGTTCTTCAAGCCGGTGGAGTTCAAGGTGGACACAGGCAAAGGCCTGAAGCCCATAGCCGAGCTTTCCGAGCTGGTCCGCTCCCTCAAGAAGGCAGAGGAAGGCAGGATGAGGGTGCTTGTGCTGGCCGAGGAAAGCGTAAGGGAAAAGAAAGGGCAGGAGATCGGGAAGGCGGTCAGCGCACTACGAAATTAGCCGCGACCACTATGACCACCACAATCACGATCATGGCAATCAGGATTTTCGGTTCTACCTCTACGCCGCTGATTTTCATGTCGGGCGAAAAACCGATTATGCCCGCCGAGCCCATCGGCATAGAGACCCTGTTTTCTCCCATAAAGCGCTTTGTGATGCGAATGATATAAAAGCCTTTGTCACCCCAAGTACCTCATGGGCGACGTTGAGATTCGCAGGACAGCTGACTTGAAGAGATTGAGGAGACCGGTCGTGATAATGGGCTTCCCGGGCACTGGCCTTGTGGGGAGCGTGGCCGCATCCCAGGTGGTGGAATCCCTCCAGATGGAGTTCGGCGGCTACCTGTCAAGCGCTGAATTCGCCCCCCTCGCTGCCATACATAACTACAAGCCCATGCCTGCGGCCAGGGTCCATTTCTCCGAGAAGCACAATATGATAGTGATAATATCAGAGATGACCATACCGGTCGGCTCATCGCAGGACGTGGCCAACAAGATATATGAATTCGCCAAATCCGTTGACGCCTCGTCAATCATATCGCTCGGAGGCATCTCGCTGCAGGATGAGAAGAAGGGCGTGTATGTCGTCTCCAGCGACCAGTCTGTCGTGAAGGACGTGATAGCCAAGAAGATAGCCAAGCCGATAAAGGAAGGGGCGACGACCGGAGTGACCGGCCTGCTGCTTTCCAAAGGCACTTTGGACAAGTTCCCGATAACGACGATATTGGCAGAATCATCCGAGGAGTACCTTGACCCCAAGGCTGCGTCCAACGTGCTGAAGGTCCTGAACAGGATATTGGGCATTGAGATAAGCACCGCCAATCTTGAGAAAGAGGCAGCCGAGTTCTCCAAGGACATAAAGGAAGCCGTCATGAAGTCCAGGGTGATGAAGAAGAAAGGCCCTGGAGCGAGCGAAGGCGGCACGATGTACGGGTGAACGCTGCAGTTTTTGAGAGATGGGATGGCAACCGCAACGTTTTTATTCTTATCCCTAATATGATAATATTATCCCTTTTGGGATAAGGTTGACCATATGAATGCGATTGAACTCCTCGCGCACAAAGGGGCGCGGCAGCTCTTTGAAACGCTGCGCGCATACCCCAAAAGGCAGTTCACAATAAACGAACTTTCCAAAACTGCCCGTCTTCCGTTCACCACCACATGGAAGCTTGTCCAGAAGTTCGAACTGGCGCAGATTGCTGAAGTCGCAACCATAGGGAGAAGCCGCGCAGTCAGATATCGTGAAACCCCGTACTCCAGGCTCGTCTCTGATATCCTGAAGATGGGTTCCTCCCCCCAGGCACTGGCGTTGCCTGAATTGAAACACCTCCTCAGGGCAAGGAAGGGGGTTGTGGAGGCATATCTTTTCGGAAGCGTCGCATTGAAAAAAGAGAAGCTGGAAAGCGACATCGACGTAGCCTTGCTGGTCGGGAAAAGGATGGACCTCCCGTCGCTCATATCTGCGGTATATGACAAATACGGCGTCAAGGTGGTGCCCCTGGCTTTTGAGTCCAAAGACGAGCTTGAGGACTTCCTGAGGGATAAAAAGAAGGTGAGGTTGGTATGACAGACAGCCCTGAACGCGCGGTTGCAGAAGCCGAATCCTGGCTTGCCTCCGCGAAGGACAAATTGGCGGTTGCCGAGACCGAGGATGCTGCGGCGAACGTCTGCTGCGCGCTTGCTATTCATGCCATCATAAGGGCGAATGATGCCATAGCCCTGAAATTTCTGCGTGTGAAGGCGACTCGCCACGATGACGCGCCGACCATGTTCTCCAAGCTTTTGGAGCAAGGGAAAATCAAGAGCGAAAATCGGCATTTCCTGCGGCTCCTCCAGAAGGCGATGATGGACAAAAGCGGCGCAGACTATGGGAAACGGGTTTTCAGCTATGAGACCGCGAGGCAGTATGTTGAAGATGCTGGGGGGTTTGTCGCTACGGTGAGAGCGCTGATTGGATAGGATGCGGAAACCAAACGTTGCTATTTTTATCATTTGCCAGACACTGAGGTTATAGTCTCTCGGTTACTCTTTCGCAGGGGTGGCGGAGCGGTCAAACGCGCAGGACTTAAGATCCTGTGACTTAACGCATGACGGCGCAGATATATTGCGACGGAATGCGGGTCAAGTGTCTTCGAAGGTTCAAATCCTTCCCCCTGCATTCAGATCTGTTCTGAGGTCGCACCTTTGTGATGACCTCAGACCAGGTCTCAAATCCTGCCTTAGCGCCTTCAGATCTGGTCTAAGTTTAGGCCAGATGGGTCCGTCCGACCAAATTCTCATCTGAGGGCCAGAGGTTAAAAAGATAGGCCCGGAACCCGCCTTGTTTTTGAGTTCTTATGCCGGGCGTGTTTTTTCATTATGAACACAGAATAATGTGTTTAAAAACATGTGCCATCAAAACAAAACTATTGTAAGAAATGGTTTTTGGGGGTGGGGTTATGGCGGTGGAAGCGAATCGGATTATTCATCCTAAATCAAAGTCTTTTTCTTCGCTAAAAAAGGCAGTTGCATTCGCTGCTCTTGGCATGCAATTGCTCGCCAGCCCGATGATAACAGGCTGCGCAACTCCCAGCTTTAAAAATGCAGTGAAAACAGCGCTGGCCGAAAGGGTTGATGTGAATGCGCCGCTTTATGATGGCAAGATTAGTTATTTTGGCAAGACGATGCTGATCGGGGGCATCTGTGGGAATGAGCACTTTATGGATTCTGTTTTGGAGTATTCGGAGTATATAGAAACAATAAATCTTCTAATTGCAAAAGGCGCTGATGTGAATGCGAAGGATGATGGTGGCACGACGGCGCTGATGTGTGCAGCTCAAAATGGCGATGCAGTCGTTGCAAGGCTTCTCATTGCAAAAGGTGCTGATGTGAATGCAAGGAATATGTATGGCATGACACCGCTGATGTGGGCTGCCTATGAGAGCCATAATAAGGAAACCGTGGAGCTTCTCATTGCAAAAGGGGCTGATGTGAATGCGACGGATTACCGGGGCGATACAGCGCTGATGGATGCTGCCTATTTTAGGTATGATACAGGAATCGCAGAGATTCTCATTGCAAACGGCGCTGATGTGAATGCGAAGGATGATGATGGCACGACTGTGCTGATGAATGCTATTTGGAATTGGCGGAGTACTGACATTGCTGAAATACTGATTACAAAAGGCGCTGATGTGAATGCGAAGGATAATTATGGCAGGACGGCACTGATGTGTGCGGCTGGAGATTTCAGGGAGCATGTGGAAAAAGTGAAGCTTCTGATTGCAAAAGGAGCGGACGTGAATGCGAAGGATGATGGTGGCACGACTGCACTGATGAATGCTTCGGGTGATTCTCATACGAAGACTGCTGAAATCCTGAGAAAGCACGGAGCGACGAAATAGGAACATAATTCAGTAGTTCCGGAAAGATACGGTAGAGATACCCGCAGCAAACCACGAATCCCTAATCAGGCTTCAGACCTCATACCTGCTCTGAAGGATATTTGTAGTGGTAAATAGAAATAGTTTTTTCTAGAAATCGTTCCCCACTACAAAAACAAGCTATATGTCTACATTTCGGAAGAAAAAATATCTTGGGGACATATATCCGCAATCTCGCGTTTTCTGAAGATTAAACGCTCGGGTGTCACATCCCTCATCGTAACGTAAAATAATCGGTCAGACCTCTGATCTGCTCAGAGGCCCTTCCCCCTGCATTATCTTTTTTCAAAGTATCCTCGCTTTCTTCCCATGTTGTGAACGACGCTTCGTTCATGACAGTCAAAAAATCCTGGATTTTTTGCCATCGAAATATACCGTCTCCTCATACCGCATGCCGTAGTTCTTCAGGTAGAAAGCAGGCTCTATCGCCATCACGGTGCCGGCGAGCTTGTCTTCTGACTTCAGGCGGAGGCTGGGCAATTCATGTATGTCAAGCCCCACGCCATGGCCAGGCGAATGTATCATCTTCGGGAAGCCTGCCCTGACCATGAGCCTCTCGCACGCATTCGCGACGTTTCGCCCGCTTTCCATCTCGTGGAGCGACTCTATGAGCGAGTAGCAGATATACTGCAGCTTCTCGTATTCCGCATGCTTTCTGCTGTCTCCGTCCCTGATGAAACATCTGGTGACGTCCGAGCAGTAGTGATTGTACTTCACGCCATAGTCAACCATGACGAGCGAGCCGAGCTTCTTGTTTGTCGGTACTGAGTGCGGATACGAGGTGTTCTTGTCTGTGGAGATGATAGGCTCGAACGCCGGCTCCAGGCCGAGGTCCAGGGTGGCGATGAGTATCTGCTTCTTCAGGCCGAGCTCAGTCTGCGCTTTCTTGAAATCCAGCGAATCGAATATCTGATGGGTGTATCTTGCGGCCTTCGCGATGTTCGCGACTTCATCCTTCCTCTTCACCATGCGCATTTTTAGGAGCTCGAGCGAGTGGTCCTTCAGCCTGCAATATCCTGAGAGCTTCTTGGCCATGCCCGCATTGAGCGAGTGGAAGTCTGCGAGGACGGTTTTGCGCCTGAGATACGGTGCGAGAGTCTTCAGCGCGTCTTCATACACCACGACATTTCCGCGGAAGCACGTCTTTGCGAGCGATTCGTTCATCTTCGGGACGAACAGCGTTTTCGCTTTGCCGCTGACGAGGAGGAAGCAGTGGTCCACATCGCAGCCGGAATGGTAGTAGAAGTTGGAATCGAGGTGTCCGCCGTTATAGAGCAGAAGCATGAGACAGATGGGGAAACGGTTAATAAATCGCTTGCGGTCCAGGGCGAAACAAAAACAAAAACGTTTATTTATGCAGCGGGATAGCAGTAGCGGTGGTCATGTTGAGAAACATCGCGGTTCTTGGGTTTTTGGTGGCGCTTCTTGCCTTCGGATGCCTTGGTATGGAACAGAGCTCGTCCAATACTGGGGACAGCAGGGCTTTGACTGATGCGTCCTATGCGCCGTCCGTGCCTTCCTACGACGCTGGCGGAGTGTCTGAAAGCCAGTATGTCACCAAGGAAGGCTCCATAACCCTGAAGGTTGCTGAAGGGACGCTCGAGTCGAAGTTCACAGAGATGAAAGACAAGCTCAGCGCCCAAGGGGCCGATATGAGCGACATCACCTACAACGAATACAGCGACCGTAAGCAGTACACGCTGACGGTCAAGGTCGCACCGGCCAAATTCGAGAGCATCAGCGCCATGCTCCAGCAGCTCGGCGAGGTCAAGGACATGTCGGTGCAGCTGGAGGACGTCACCCAGCAGTACACTGACCTGGACACCAGGATAAAGAACCGCCAGATAGAGCTGGACAGGCTCTATGAGCTATATAACCAGAGCAGCAAGGTCAGCGACCTGCTCGATGTGGAACGCGAGATAACCAGGGTGGAGACCGACCTTGAGATCCTCAAGCAGGAGAAGCAGTACCTGGTATCCAAGGTGGAGCGCTCCACCATAACGATAACGGTCTATGAGGACAAGCCGGCCACCCAGCAGCTCACGCTGTCGCTGGAAGGTTTGGGGCAGATGTTCTTCGCAGCCATGGCGGCTGCAGTGACATTGGTCGTGCTTGCGGTGGGATTCCTGCTGCCATTCGCGATAGTGGTCGGCATCCTATGGCTGGTGTATAAGGCCTTCCGGGGAGACAAGAAAGCTAAACCTCGAGCGCCCGAACATTCCCGGATTCCACCTCAACCGTGAGCTTGGCCGGCTTAGGCGATAGGGGGTAGACGAAATCCACGCTCTGCCCCTTCCTTATCCTTCTTCTTTCAAAGGTCACATCATCACCGTCCACGTTGGCGGTCACCGTGACCTTGTTCAGGTTGTGCTTGGCTGTGATTGTCAGGCAGGTATTGACGCCTTCCTTCCGTTTATCGTAGCTGAACGGATTCAGGTTGATGAAGAAGTATAAGACCAAAGCCAGGACAAGCAGTATGAGGGATCCTGCGCATGCTATGGGCAGAATGTCTTCCATCAGACGACCCCCAGTTTGGACTTGGATTTCATGCTTATCACTTTTATGTCGATGGACCGTAGTTTCCTGCGGAGGGCGCTGTCGTTGGTGCACACTATGGCGCCGTGCTTCTCAGCATAGTCCACAATCCACTCATCAACATATCGGGTGCTCTTAATTATTTCTATCCTGCCCTTGTTTGCTTCCACGAGTTTCATGGCGAGCCGCGCCGCCATGCCATCCTTGCCTATCATCTTCCCGAGCTTCCTGAGCTCGTCCATGGTCTTGGAGGATATGACATAATGGTGGCTGTATTCCAGCAGGTAGTCCAGCTCCCGGAGTATGTCTATCTTGAACTGGAACGGGATGAGCAGGAAATTGGTGTCCAATATCACCGGACGGGAGGGCATGGGCTATTAGGGGCGCCTTACCAATATAAAGGTTATCAGCCTGAGCCGCGGCTCTTTTTTAAATTTCCCTTATTATCACCACATATGCTAATCCCTCCACCCATAAGGAAGCAACTCAAAAAGCCTCTGGGACGGCTCCATACGGGCTTCAGCGCCCTGAAAGGCCTCCGTCCGGGGCAGCGTATCATATCTGTAGGGGACATCTGCACGCTCGGTCTCCTTGCCGCAGGCATACGGCCTCACCTGGCAGTATTCGATCATCGCTTCATGAGGAGGAAGCTCAGCAAAGCCCGCACCAGGAAGCTGGCCGCATGTTTCAGGCGTCCGAAGAGGTATGAGAATCCTGCCGGAACGCTATCCGAAGCTATAGTGAAGGATGCGAAAAAACTCATCGTGAAGGGCGGTGCGGTCCTCATAGATGGCGAAGAGGACTTGACTGCCCTGGCATTCATAAGGAGCGCAGGGGCCAGGGACCTGGTAGTCTATGGCCAGCCCCATAAGGGGATTGTTCTGGTAAGGTCTGATGAAAGGATAAAGAAGAAGATAGATAACTGGCTTTCAGCAGCCAGGAATTATTGACCGTGGCCAGGTATGCTCGGGCCCTTTGTCACAACGATTACGTCCTCAACCGACTTCACGTTCTTGTAGAGGATGCTCTTCTCGCGGAGAGCCTTCTTGGCGTCATCCTTGCCTATCGGGAGGGCTTCAAGAAGCACCCTTGACACTTCGCCGCTTTCCAGATCAACGATGAAGTCCTGAGCATTGCCGATGAACTTCCCGGAGTCCGTGAAGATGTCCATGCCATATAGTCTCGAAAGCTTTGTGCTCATCAGATCACCTATAGGCATTAATCTCTGAATTGATTAAAAAACCTTTCCCTTACCTACATACGACGATGAAAATCGAGCATTTGGTGTATGCGGCATATGTCGGCTTCTTCCTGGTCACGATGGCAGTCATTCTGGCAGTACCTTTACTGGCGTTCCAGCATGATATGGGCACGGTCTATGATGCTTTCGGCTACACCTGCCACCAGAAAATGTCGCGTTCGCTCTGCGTTTTCAGCGACGGCGCGGGATACTGGATAGCAGACTGCCGGCAACAGAACGGCGTATTCCTCAGCGCTGCCATGGACCGCATGACAGTGGAGGTCCAGACAGACACTGCATTGGGCTACAAGATGCCTGTATGCTCCAGGGATTTCGGGCTGTATGGGGCGATGCTGCTGGGCGCACTCGTCTATCCGTTCCTACGCAAGATAGAGGACAAGGATATATACCCGGCGATATGGCTCCTGGTCGCGATAGCGCCGCTGGCCCTTGATGGCGGCATCCAGCTCGTTTCTGAGATCGGGCTGCTGCCATTCGTCTATGAGAGCAGCAACTTCCTGCGATTACTGACCGGTGCCATAGCCGGCATCGCAGCCTCGTTCTATGCCATACCGCTGCTCATGAACATGTTCGGCACCAGCGGCGGGAAGAAGGAGAAAGAGAAGAAAAAGTAGCAGGCGGACCGCGTTCAGCGCAAGATGGATGACAGGAGCCCGTATGCCTTGGCGCTGTCCGCTCCCCTCACCACGAGAAGCGTGTCTGTATAGCAGGATATGAACTCCACCACGTTCACGCCTTCCGAGGAGAGCGCACCGAGGATATAGGATATCACTCCCGGCACCTCCTCCAGCTCTTCAGGGCTTTCTATTGTTATGAGGTTCAGGTTCTCCTCGCGCTTCCACAGCGCCTTGGGCGGCAGCTTCTCCAGGTCCCGCTGCTCGACGATATAAGTCACGTGCTGCCCGGATTTGACGCGGGACAACGGCCGGATCCCCTCCAGCTCCCTCTTCGCTATGATGACAGCGACCTTGGTCTTAAGCGCCATCGAGCTCTTTTTCAGGATCCTCAGGATTCTCGCCTCGAGATCCGAGTCGAGCTGCTCCATCCTCGTGCCGAGCCGGATAAGCGCCATCTTCACCGCATTCTGCTTCTTCGTGCTGCCGAAAGCCTCGATGGATATCTTCCTCGCCAGTGCCGAGTGGTTCACCACGCCCTCCCTGAGGACTTCCTGGAGAAAGGGCCTCTGCTTCACATAAAGCCATACCAGCTGAGAGATATTCTCCTTCACATCACTCCCCCCTAAGTTCCATTTGTAACATCCAACTACTTATTTGTAACACATCTTACGAAATGCTTATAAGCGTTTTCCGCTGCAAGGAAATCACAAACCACGAGTGATAATGATGCAGAAATTGAAAATGCAGGGAGATGGCAGAGCGGCATCCAAGACGCCCATACGTATAAACCTGGCAAAAAGCGGGTTGGATACGCCGATGGCTGAGCCCAAGGCATCAGAACTGCTCATCCACAAGGATCTGGATGGATTCGACAAGGCCAGAATGAAAGAGCTCATCGAAAGGAGTTTTGGCAAAACACTGACGGCCGGATACTTAGAGGCCGGACAATTAGGACTGCCTGTGGAGCTGGTGATACTGGAGCGCGGCTATCAGGGGGTCGTCATAGTTATGAAAGTCGAGGGCGTGCCCTATCTGGACAAATTCGCGGTCTCGCCGGAATTTCAGGGAAACGGCCTTGGCCGGGAGTTGTGGGATAGCATGAGAACGGCGTACAGCTCTATGATATGGCGCTGTTCGAAGGACAATCCAGTGAAAGGCTGGTATTTGAAGAATTCTGAAGGCAATACGAGAAGCGGGGATTGGACCGTGTTCTGGTACGGGCTTGACAGTTCTGTCGCAGAGGGGCTGGCACCCAAGGTTGCTGCGATTCCTCAGACTGTATTGTCCAGACCAGCGCTGTCTGCACAGCTCGCGTCAAAGGTATGGGTGATCAAGACCAGCGGAAAGCTCTGCGATACGCAGGAGAAGATAGCGGCTCTTGCTGCTGAAGTGAAGCGGCTAACAGAAAGAGGGCTCAAAGTGGTTCTTCCCCATGGCGGTGGAAAACAGATAGATGCGCAGCTGGCTGCAAACGGCATAGCCACAACAAAGGACGAAGAAGGAGTAAGGATAACGCCTCTGGAAGCGATGCCGATAATAAGCGAAGCAGTCGCCAGCATCAACAAACAGATAGGCGATGCCATAGCCGCCCTGGGGGTGACTGTAGCCTATTCAAGCAACACCAATATCAGTTTAGTCAACGGAGAAGCGACAAATCAGCGCACAGGTAAGGTTGCGACTATCGAAGTGGCGGCATTGCAGCGACTTTTAGAAAAGAACGACGTGGTCGTGCTTTCATGCCTTGGAAAAGATGCCCAGGGGGAGCTTAATATAAATGCTGATAACGTAGCTGCTGCGATTGCCCAGGCTGTGGGTGCCGAACGCCTGATCATGCTCTCGGACGTACCAGGGGTGTTGGATGGCAAGGGGAGAATAATTCCCGAGATGACCAAAGAAATAGCCGAGGCGCTTAAAGGCTGCGGGGAGATATCAGGCGGCATGGCAATAAAGGTAAGCCAATGCCTTGATGCTGTCGCTGGTGGGGTCCCGGAAGTCATTCTGGCTGACGGGGGCGGGGCATTGTACGATGTATTCTCAGGCAAAACCGGTACGAAATTCGCATAGCAGCATGGTTATAGCCAACTGCCCACGCTAGAAGTCGCCCAGGCTCTTCTGCTTCTTGTCCACGCTTTTGCCTTTCTTAGTCGCTGCCTCTTCATCCAGCAGCAGCTCTCCGAAAACGCCGTCATAGCCAGGCACCCATCTGACCTTGCCGGTATTGACCCGGACCAGCGCATCGGCTATCTCCTTGCTGGTGGCGAGGCGGACCTGCGCCTCACTGGCCTCATAGACAGCGAACTCGTTGCCGAAATATCGGATGAGCTTGGAGTATTCGTCTGCGACCAGCTGAGACGTCTCTGGCTTCCTGATGGCCTTGGATATCACGGTCTCCAGGGGCACTGTGTATTGGAACGGGACCGCGTTCTCTGGCTTGAATCCTAATCTCCTGTCGGCCAGGTCGCTCACCCTGTGGAGCACTCCGATGGTGAGCTTGCGCCTGCACACCGGGCAGATGTTGTTGATGTCCTTGGCCTCTGTTGGGGAAAGAAGGACCTTGCAGTTCCTGTGGCCGTCATAGTGGTACTTGCCCTCCTCAGGATAGAACTCGTAGGTCTTCACGAAGCCTTTGCGCGTCTTTATCGCTTCGGTGATGGAGCGGTAGGTGACCTGTTCCAGCTCGAAGACGTTCGCTTCCCTCCCAAGCTTCCCCAGGCTGTGCGCATCGCTGTTGGAGACAAGGCTGTGGCGGTCAAGGGAGCTGAGCATCCAGTTCATCGCAGGGTCGCTGGACAAACCGGTCTCCAGTGCATGTATCCGATGGGCCTGGTCCTCGAACGCCTCTTCCACGGAATCCACGCCTGCCTTTGAGCCGAAGATGGAGAACCACGGCGTCCAGCAATTATGTACTGCGGCGAATTCGGTTAGGTAGGAATTGTCCTCCTTAACTTCAATATTATAGACATCACCTTCATAGAGGAATCTTTCAATTTTTCTGACAGGCAGGTAAACATAATTTTCGTCAATCCAGCCATGTTTGATGTCCGTCTTATAATCGAATTCATTGAATTCTGATTCTTTTAGGAGATTGAATGGATCTTCAAAGAAGGTTAGTGTGTTGAATATAAAATTATCATGGGCAGCTATAATTTCCCTACCTCCAATTATATGCTTCCCTCTGATTTTGTGATCTGTTTTTCTATCAATACGAATGCCTGGAACTATTCCAAGTCTGAGGCAGATTATTTTAATCTGATTTGCCAGAAGTTTGGATGATGTGCTTCCCTTGTCCCCGCGCCACCAGCCACGGATGATTTGGACCTGTTTTTTTAGCGGCAGATGAACAGCCCAATCCGGAAGACATTTCGTAAATGCGCGTTTCTTTTCTTTTGAGGAGTAAAAAACGGATTCAAAAATATTCATTAGATCCTTTGAGTAAAATATCAATTCTCCGCTGGTCTTGCCAGACTTGCATTTTACTCCGAAGTGCGCTTCCATGATCCGCTTAACATCTTCTATATATTCTCGCTCTGTGGTGTTGAATGTAAAACCGATTGCATCCCTCCCATTAGAGTGACCTTCTGCCAGATAATAGCCAACCAAACGACAGAAATCCTCATTTACATTAATCCGAAAATCTTTCACGGCTTCTGGAACAGTATCTCGGATGTTGATTTTCTCAATATCTTTTGTCATATCGTTAAAGCGCGGGTAGACAAGGACATCCCCCTTTTCCATATCTCTGGCCAAAACCCATTGGGGCACATACTGCTTGTAGAAGTGTTGGTAACATACCCTCAGATGTGAGATTGTTGGCTTGCAGACCAAGCCCTTTGTCCATGAACAATTCTTCACAGTTTTTATCGCATAAATAGGATGTTCGGATGTCGTTTCAACACCTAGAGAGAAATACCATGGTACGATACGGAAAATTTCTCCCTTGTAAGGGCGTTTGTAAGTTTCAGTAACTTTTCTTCTTCTGCCGATGTGGGTATAAACAGTATCCCCTTTTCTGAGTTCTTCGATGCTTTTCAGGTGGGGATTGCAATGGACTTGCGTCCCAGGCAAAAGACAATGAGCTGGAATCAGCATGATGTCCTGCGATATGGCGAACACCTCCTCGGCGAGCGCTGCGCTGGAAAGCATCAGCGTCGGCCTGCCGTCGGCTTTCAGGTCCCCGTATTTCGCGAGGCGGTCGTTTATCTGCTCTGCGACCTCGAGCGAAGGGACGAGAAGCACGTGGTGCATCTTCCTGGATTTCCCGTTGAGCTCGAATATCACGCACACTTCAGTGGAAAGGATGAAGGAGATGCCGCCATGGCTGAAAAGGCCCGCCCCCTGTTCGTCCCTGGCGCCAGCGAACGCGCTTTTCATCTCGTTGAGATACGCAGGGTGGGTGAAGTCGCCGCTCGCCATGACGTTTATGCCTTTCATGCGGGCGCCTTCTGCCAGGCCGGGTATGTCGCATCTCGGGCTGGTGGCACGGGCGTATTTGCTGTGGACATGGAGGTCCGCTATGATGCGCATGAGGAACAAAGGTGAGAGAATTTATTTAAACCGGCCCTACGATAGGCTTATGATGAAAAGCGGGAGAACCAAGCATACTGGCATGCAGAAAGAGTACCATGAGCTCGTCCAGAGATGGAACACCGGGCTCGCTCCTTTGGCCAGGAGCTGGCATAGCGCGAAGGACCTGTTCTATCCGGGCAGGGTGGCCAGGACAATTGATGAGGCGCTGAAGCATCCTGACATCAATATCGCCACGCCCATATTCGTGCTCTCGGCCTTCATGACACTGGCCCTGTCGCTCATATCCACAGTCGAGTCTGTCCACCTGGCGGAGTATACCATGGGCATCATAGCCGACATGGGTGCCACCCCTCCGATGCTGGATTTCAGCAACCTTGGTGCCATGGTCGTGTACCAGTACGTGATGTACGTGCCGGTGGCGCTGCTGTTCATAGCCATCCACGAGGTGCTGGTGTACAGGATAGCGCGTGCCACCGGTGGAAAGGGCGATTTCGGCCGGCAGTTCTACCTGTCATCGCTGGTCGCCCTGTCAATGGCATTCCTGTCCGTGCTCTACCTGTTCATGCCCCTGCCCTGCATAAACTTCCTGGCCCTGGCAGGGCTCGTCGTGGGCGGATTATATCTTTCGCTCTATGTGAACAGCAAGATATACGCGAAGGTGCATGGCATCGGCTACATGCATGCGCTGGCCATAAACATCGCGGTCTCGGTCCTGCGCATAGCAGCCATTTATTTCCTGATGAGCGGAATCCTGTCCCTTCTGGGACTGCCGACCACAGCCGGCTTTTAACGGTGTATCGCATGGCGTTCAACCCTGAAAAGTTCATAACCGAAGCCACAGAGGCAATACGGAAGAAGATAGGCAAGGAGAAGGCGATAACCGCGCTTTCCGGAGGGGTGGATTCCTTTGTCGCCGCCACGCTCGCTGCCAAGGCCATACCAGGCCAGCTGCGCATAGTCTATGTTGACAACGGCCTCATGAGGAAAGACGAGACGAAAAGGGTGAGCGAGACGGCCAGGGCCCTGGGCGTTGACCTCAAGGTCGTGGATGCGCGGAAACGGTTCCTGGACGCATTGAAGGGTGTCTCAGAGCCTGAAGCCAAACGGAAAATCATAGGCGAAGCGTTCGTGAGGATATTCGAGGAGGAGGCCAAAGGGCATGGCTCCACGTTCCTTATCCAGGGCACCATAGCGCCGGACTGGATAGAGAGCGGAGGCATGGGCCGTGACACGATAAAGAGCCATCACAACGTCGGCGGCCTTCCTGAGAAGATGCGCCTGAAGCTGTGCGAACCGCTGAGGGAGCTTTACAAGCACGAGGTCAGGATGGTCGGCAAGGGGCTCGGCCTGCCTGAAGCCATCTACCAGAGGCAGCCTTTCCCTGGGCCAGGCCTCGGTGTGAGGGTGGTGGGCGAGGTGACAGAGGAGAAGGTCGCCATAGTGCAGGACGCATGCGACATAACCGAAAGCGAGATAGACGCTGCCGTGAAGGCCGGGAAGATGGAAAGGCCGTGGCAGTATTTCGCTGCGCTGCTGCCATCCAAGACGGTCGGAGTGAGAGGGGATGAGAGGGCCTATCAATATACGGTCATCGTCAGGGCGGTGAGGAGCCTGGACGGCATGACAGCCAATTTCTCGCACATACCCCAGGATGTCCTTGAGAAGATATCCACGAGAATCACTAATGAAATCAGGACAGTCGGCCGCGTGGTCTATGATATAACCAACAAGCCGCCCGGGACCATAGAGATGGAATGACTATTTGCGGAGCGAGGCAAGCATATTCTGTAAACGCTCGCTAAGAGAAGTGGAACCCTCAAGCTTCAGGTCAGAAACGTTCTTGGCGATGGCCATGTCCTGGTCTGCCCTGATGACGGCCCTCGCACCACCCAACCGGGCGGATTCGCTGGTGAGCCGGATGTGGCTGGCGCTCCTGCCAATGGTATCGATAGGGCTGTGGAACTCTTCACCCCTGGCCCTGCTTACGCTCGGAAGGACCCGTTCTTTCGGAACTTCCTTTTCCTTGAATGTTTCGGCCATTTTCCCACTTTTTAACGTTATCTATAATAGTATTGTATGTAAAACTCTTTAAAAGCTTGCCTTGAGAGTTCTATCCCATGGAAGGCATAGAGCAGGCGAGGTCTCTGCTGATGAAACAGCGCTATAGGGAGGCCGCCAGCCTGCTGGACCGACTCCTGCCCAGGGATGCGGACAACGACGAATTATGGTACCTCAGGGGCATGGCATCCCTCAAGATGAAGAACTATGATGCGGCCCAGGAATGCTTCGGACGGGCCCTCCTGCTGGGCAGGAAGTCACGATACTACCAGATAAAGGGCATGGCGCATTTCGAGGTCTTCGAGATGGAGGAGGCGCTGGATGCCTTCCTGGAAGCGTCTGCCCTGGAGCCTGACGACCCGACCACCAACTTCTTCCTCGCGATGTGCTACCTTTTCCTGGACGACCCCAGGTCGGATGCGTATATCCGGAAGGCCTATGACCTCAACAAGAAGAAGACGAAACAGCTGCTGCTTAATTTCTACACGCTTTTCCTCAGGGACGACCCGCGGATAAATGAGGCGCAGAGGAACGCCATAGAATCGCATATACGGAGCCTGAAGGCCTGATCATCCGGCGATCTTTTTCTTCATGTCGTTCAGCCAGGCCCTTTCCTTGAGCGAGTGCGGCGTCACATCGCGGGCGAAACGCTCCAGGCTGCTGGCCTTCTCGCGGGAGAGCCAGCTTTTCCTCTTCTTGAGGTCTTTCAGATAGGAAGGGTTCGCGAGGAGAATCTGGGTGACCATGCGCTCGTAATGCCCTTTCCTCCCGGCGATGCCTTTCAGGTTGCTAAGGGCCTTCGCCTCAGCCACCGTCCCTTGGGCCGATGCGCGCTTGACCTCGGCGTTGGCCTTGTCCTCCTGGTAGGAAAGGCCGCCTATCAGGACCATGAACCGGTTCAGCGGCATCTCTATGAGCGAATCAGACAGCAGCACGAGCCAGCCCTGCCTGCGCAGCTCCTTGTCGGCCTTGTCTATGGCCTCCAGCGCATCATCCTTGTCCATGTCAGAGGTGATAAGGGGCTTCAGGACAGGATAGGTGGCCGTTATGGAGCGGGAGGCCACCCTGCCCACCCATTTCTTCAGGAACGTTCTGGCATCCTTCAACTGGGCGCGGTCATGCTGCACCTTGCCGAACCTCTCGGAAGCCTCTTTGGGCGGCATGCTCTTGAAATCCAGCAGCCACAGCTTCCTGGACACCGCCTTGCCGATGCAATCGTCCTCTTCAAGCACTTTGAGGAGGTCAGGGAAGTATTTCTTCAGGGCGCGGAACTCCTCCAGGTTCAGGAGGATCTCCATGTTTATCTCGCCATGCTTCCTCCGGATCTCCTGCTTCAGCGTGGCGATTTCCTTCTTGATGTCAGGGTCATAAATCCTGCGGTACTGGGCCTCCAGCCGCATCATGGCCGCCTTCCTCTCGTGGATATAAGCCGCGGCCTTTTCCAGATAATCTATGAGCAGCATCAGCGCTTCACACTCCCGGCGTGCGCCACCAGCCGCTCGTATTCTGCCTTCATGGTGAGCGCGTCCAGGTCCAGCTTGGGCGACTCGCATATGACTGTGCCTGAATAGCCGTTCTCGGCAAGGACCTTCATGAAAGGCCTGAACGGCGGCTCGTCGCTGGTGCCAAGCACGAGATGGTTGAGTTCGCCCTTGTCAGAATAGTTTATCTCTGAGAAATGGCAGTGGAAGCGCCTGACATAGCTGCCCAGCTCCTTCTCCAGCAGGTCGAAGACGCGCTTGTAGTCCTCTGCCTTCTTCAGACGCATGTCCCCGCGCGCATGGAGGTGGGCGAAATCTATGACCGGCACCACCATGTCCAGCTGCTGCGAAAGCCGTATGCTCTCCAGCAGGCCGCCGAAGGCGCTCTTCTTGCCCACGGTCTCGGCGCCGAGCCTTATCTTGATGCCATCTTGCTTCAGCTTCTCCTCGATGGCCTTCAGGTTCTTCTTGGCTGCGGCGAAGGCCTCTTCAGGGCTCTGCTTCTGGTAGAAACCAGGATGGAAGACCGTGATATCTCCGCCTGCCAATGCCGTGATGCGGGCAGAGGCGATGATGTGCCTGAAGGAGTTCTCCACCTTCTCAGGCTCCCTGGAGCAGAGGTTGACGAAATAGGGAGCATGGGAAGAGAGGGAGATGCCTGTCTCCTGGGAGGCCTTGCGCACATCAGCCGCGGACGTTTCAGACATGCGCACGCCTTGGACGAACTCCATCTCCATGGCCGTGAGGCCGATGTCCGCGCAGCAGCGCACGCCCTCAAGGGTGCTGCTGCCTTTGCACTGGATGGGGATTCCTGCCGGACCGAACCGTATCATGAGTAGGATGGGAAGTGAAAAAGATAAAAATCATTGGCAGATATGGTTCACCTGGTTGCAGACCTCTCCCTGGACGCAGTCGGCGTTGTCGTTGCAGTATCCGAGCTTGGCCTTGCAGTAGTGCCCGCTGTCGCATACCTGCCATGCGCCGCAGTCGGCATTGCTTCCGCAGCGGTCCTTGGCAGGCATGCAGCGGTGGGTCTGGCTGCTGCAAAGCTCCCAGCTGTTGCATTCGTTGTCAGCTATGCAGTAGCCCTGCCGAGCGATGCATTTCCTGGAAACAGTGTCGCAGCGGGCCCAGGCGTTGCAGTTCTCGTCGTTGATGCAGTATCCCTCCTTGGCCTTGCAGAAGTGGGTCTTCAGCTCGCAGACCTGCCATGTATCGCAGTCTCCGTCCAGGTCGCATCTGCCGTCCAGCAGGTAGCACCTCTTGCTCACCGCATCGCATTTCTTCCATGAATCGCAGTCTGTGTCCGAGACGCAGTAGCCTGGCGCAGGGCCGCACTCGTGGCTGGCCGGATTGCAGTACTCGAAAACCGGATCGCATTGTGAATCGGAATCGCAGAAGCCCGGAGAGGCGCGGCAGTACTGTTCGCTGTCGCACACCTGCCAGTTCTGGCAGTTGGCATTGCTCCTGCACCTGCCTTCCTGGTAGATACACAGGTGGGTATTCTCCACGTCGCAGCGTGTCAGGTTGTCGTTGCACTGGCTGTCTTCTTCGCAGTAGCCTGCCAGGGCGTCGCAGGTCGCGCTGGTGGTATTGCAGAACTGCCAGCTCTGGCAATCCGTGTTGGCCGCGCAGGAGCCAGTGCCTCCTCCGCCGCACCCTGCCAGCATGAAAACCAGCGCCATGATACCGATTAGCAGAAGCCTCATGGGAAACTATTGGAACGTTAATTTTTATAACTGTTCCAGGATGCGGAAAAGCCCGCTTATGTCCTTCACGGTGTGGTCTGCCTGGGTGGGCACCCCGGAATGCTTACCTGCCAGCACGCGGACAGTGGTGATGCCGACCTTCTTCGCAGGGGATATGTCAGCATCCTCCCTGTCACCGACCATCATGCATTCGTCAGCCCTTGCGCCCAGTGTTTTCAGGACCTTGCGGTAGAATGCGGGGCTTTTGCTTCTGCCCATCTCCTCTGACACGAACACAGCGTCGAAATAGAGCGCCAGGCGCAGCCGGATGAGCTTGTCCCACTGCTTGACAGCATTGCCGTTGGTCGCGACATAGAGCCTGTAACCCGCCTCCTTGAGCCTGAGCAGGGTGAGCGGCACCTTGGGGAAAGGCTGTATAGCGGTCTTGGTATCGTGGTAGGCTGCGATGGCTGCTGCGGTGTAGCGGGCAGGCTCCTTCACGCCGGCCTGCCTGCACAGGTCATCGAAATGCCTGCCATAGTTGGAGCCTTTCTTCTCTATTATCATGGCGAGCCTTGCCATGAGCGTGCCGCTGTCGCCGAGCATGCCCATGCCTATCATGGCGTTTATAGCGTTCTTCCTGGCAAGGGTGGAGAACTCGCTGGACGGGAAGAGCGTGTCGTCTATATCGAAAAGGATGTATTTCATCATGAAAAGAATAGGGAAAAAGATAATAAAAACTAGCGGCTAGCCGGGTGGTACCTTGGCGAAGATGTCCTTGGTGCATGGCGCAGGCGGCGAGCCCAGCGTGGCTGCTCCAGGGCTCACCCCGGTCTTGAGGATTATCTCCTTGGTCATGTCCTTCTTGTTCTCCGGATTGCTAGGACAATATCCCCCGCCGCATTTGGCAGATATGGTTTTTATCGTCGGCTTGCCGCCAGTATCCACAAGGAACTTTACTGTGACTTTTATGGCGTCCTGTGAATCGAGAAGCGTCCTCAGGTCTCCTGCATGGCCAAGCATCGCTCCTGCCACGCGGTTGGTCAGGTCGGTCGCGTTCAT
>JACCLH010000046.1 GCA_013425375.1 Microcaldota archaeon
ACCCGTATCGCCGTGCTCTTCTTTATGTAGCTCAGCACTTTCTCATAGTTTATGTAGTGTGAGAACACGGTCACTTCCACAGGATAGTTGCCCTCTTTCGTCTGGTTGCTGGACCAGAGAGGTATCGCCACTTCTATGGTGCCGCCTGCCTTGAGCTCTCCGGCGCGCTTCTCTGCAGCCTTGTTTATGCACGCAGGGTCGAAGCCGAGCATGGCGTCCTTTGGCAGCAATGCATCGACCGATACGAGCTGCGGGGAAGCGGAGGTGTTCGTCACCTTTACGAGCAGGTTCACCGAGCTCTTGGCCTTCGCCGAGAGGCGGAGCGGCGCGAACGCGATGGTCACGTTGAACGGGTTTGACGTCTTGGCTCCTGCGGCCGGAGCCGCGGGCTTGCCGCTTCCGATTATAGAATCCCAGAATCCCATGCTATCACCTTGACAATCTCATATCTATATGAGCATCATAGTATTAAAACGGCTGCGGCGATGACCGAAGTCCATTTGCCGTTCTTGTCAGCCACCGCTGACTGCGTGATATTGGTCGTGCGGACGATTTTCCCGCTCATCTTGAAATACTGCTCGCGTTCATCCCACGCCTTATCTGTATCGAACTCCATGCCGAGGGTGGATGCCAGCATGGACGCTGCCAGGTCCTCGGAGTATTCTCCTGCTTTGTCCTCTGTCTGGCCGAAGCTGTGGTGCTCGCTCAGGTAGCCGTACATCTCTTTTTCCGAAGGGATTGCACATCCGATCGACGCTGCGAGCAGGCGGTTCGGCTCGTTGGAAGCTATGCGCGACATCACCACGAAGAGCACCTGGCCGTTCTTGAGCTCCTTGAGGCCCTCAACCCTGGAGACTATCTGCGCACCGGGAGGCATGATGCTCGATACTGTGACCAGATTGTACGGAGCGATACCCGCGTCACGCAGGGCGAACTCGAACGACGTGAGTTGCTCGCTACTCCGGCCAACGCCTTTCGTGAAGAAGACTTTTCTTGGTACAAAATTCATATCTATGAAATCGAAAGAAGATTTTAAATGTCTAGGCCTGAGAAACCACACTTTTGAAATGTGGAATGATGGGGTCGCAAAACTGTGTTGGCATAAATCAGCAGCATACCTTTCGCCTGCCCGCGGAAATGACCTCTGCTTTCCTTTATAAAGAGGGTTTGCGCCAGCACCTATCATGGGGATGAATAGAGCATGGCGCTACAGGTTATACCCTTCTAAAGCCCAGCAGGAGAAGCTGAATAGCTATCTGCGTGAATGCAAGGACCTCTGGAATTCCCTTCTTGAGTACACAAAAGCATACTATAATGAAATAGGAAAATTTCCAACAAGAAAAGAGCTCTATCTTCTGACAAAAGAAGCGCCTCTTTTCTCCCAAATCGCTCAGAACGTCGCTGATCGTCTTTCAAAATCCCTGAAAGGGATGATGCTGAAGAAAAAATCCGGCAAAAAGGCAGGTTTTCCCAGATTCAAGCCGATTGAACGTATCAAATCCTTCACATATCCCCAATTCGGCTTCATGCTGGCAGAGCGTCTTGAGCTTTCAGGCCTCGGCAGCATCCCAATAAAGAAACACAGGACGCTCGGCGGCAACATCAAAATCCTGACGATAAAGAAAATGCCTTCAGGAAAATGGTTTGCCATCTTCACATCTGAAGTAGAAGCCTCGAAAGTCCGAAGGAAAACGGGCACAAGTGTCGGCCTTGACCTTGGTATAGAGACGTTCGCTTATATGAGCGACGGCTCAAAGATAGAAAATCCACGGTATCTGAGACTGACAGAAGAACGGCTGAGGCTTGCCCAGAGACGTATGTCGAAGAAAAAGAAAAGGAGCCTGAACAGGGCCAAAGCCAGAAGAGCCGTTGCAGTAGCTTATGAAAAACTCACGAACAGACGACGTGATTTCCTCCACAAGGTCAGTCGTGCTCTTGTAACTCAGTATGCGCTCATAGCAGTGGAAGCCCTCAACAATGAAGGATTGGCACGGGGATTCCTTGCCAAAGAGGTATCAGATTGCAGCTGGGCAGAGTTCTCAAGCATGCTCGCATACAAAGCGGAAGAAGCTGGTTGCGAAGTCGTGCTTGTCAATCCTGCCCATACCACTTCGACGTGCAGCAGTTGCGGTCTGGTGCAGAAGAAATCGCTTGCAGAGCGGTGGCATTCCTGCCCTTGCGGGGCAGAGATGCATAGAGACCTCAATGCGGCGATAAATATACTCAAAAGAGCTACGGCAGGAACTGTCGGAAGTCAAGCCTGTGGAGAAGAAACCCCTACTCATTATAAACATAATGAGCAAGTATCTTTAATGAAACAGGAAGCCCACGCCTTTCTAGCGGCCTTTGGCCGCTGGAACCCAGAGAGCAAAGCTCTCTAGGTTAGGCATGGGTAGTTCACTAAGGATTTATCCTAAGAGTTGTAATCTTAATCTTCAACAAGAGGTGGAGTGCAGATGGAATACCAGCATAAATTGTTATTATTGGCAGCGCTGCTCGTGGTGGTGGCGCTCTACGTGGTGGCCACAATGGCACCGCAGCAGCCGGAACAGGCAGACACATCAAAGGAGCAGGCGCTGCTCTTGAAGAGTGCCGGCTTCGGGAAGGGGCTCGGGGATTACACATATTCCTACAGCGAGACCACGAACGGCTACAAGACAACGTACAGTTTAGTGAACGCAGGGGACAGCGGCATTGTGGAGATAGGGAACCCACTGTCAACGAAAAGAATCTACCTGCTGCCGAATGACACCATCCTCTGCATAAAATACCCCATAGAGGAATCATGCTCTTCAATACAGCAGAACACCGAGATGCAGAACTACATAAGCTTCGCCAGGTCCAAGCTTTTCAACGACACGAACATAGCCAAGGCCGAGACGGACATGCAGATCCTGCTGAACCGGGGCTATCTGCATCTGGATGGAGGCATGGAGGATGTCGTCGTGGGCACCACGACCTGCAGGCAGGTCACTTATACCATAGACTACTCCAATGCAACAGTGGATGACGCGGCAAGATACGGAATCGGCGCAGCATCGCCCAAGGTATACCGCATCACGCGCTGCATAGAGCCCGAAAGCGGGCTGGCCTACCAGACCACGATGACATACAATGATAAAATCAACAATACCCGCACCACGAGAGTGGTGTCGTTCAAGGAGAGTGCGGCATCCATAACGCCTCCGGCGAACCTGAGCGGGGACGCTGTGGAGGTCTTCAGGAAAGAAAGGGCGGATTGGCTCGAGCTGGCGCTCTGCTACACCGACATCCAGGGCGACGACAGGGACAAATGCTTGTCTGGGATTGCCCTGAACCTGCACAGGAAAGACCTCTGCGAGCTGGCAGGGGGAAGGAATGATATGTGCCTCTTGTCCATAGTCCCATACACCAAGGACGAGACCATATGCCTGGCAATATCCGACAGTGCATACAAGGACAACTGCTATGGGGTGCTGGCCGACGTCTACAAGGACAGCTCTTATTGCGCAAATATCCAGGATTCAGCCAAGAAAGAGATGTGCATGGAGGTCGCCGCCCCGCATGGGCCGGCCCAGGACGGGAACCAGACCTCAAGCGGCAACGAGACCGGTGCCACGGATGGCGCCGGCCAGACCAATGCGAGCGGAGATGGCGGCAACCAGAGCGAAGTGGACATAAACAAGCTCCTTGATTACATAGACAAGAACACCAGTACGAAAGGCAACAGCACGGACACGAATGGAAGCAACGAGTCAGGGTGATTGCGCTGAAGATTGCGCTTTTCACTGACACCTGCCTGCCGCAGATAAACGGCGTCGCTATCTACATCTCTGATGTCATCAAAGTGCTTTCCAAGGAGCATGAGGTGGTGCTTTTCGCTCCTGGGGAGGGCCGCCTCAGGATGGAGCGCGTCTCGCCGCGGCTCAAGATTTGGTGGATCCCGTCTTCGCCGTTTCCGTTCTATGAGGGTTATCGCATAGCCTCCCTGAATTACATGAAGATAAGCAGCCTGCTGAAAAAGGAAAAACCAGATGTGGTGCATGCCCATGCACCTATAAACCTGGGCCTGCAGGGCATAGTGGCGGCCAAAAGGATGCATATACCCGTAGTGGCGACATATCACACCCATTATCCGGAGTATGTGCCTCATCTGCTCAGCGGCAAGCTGCCTGGTGTCCTTAGGCGCGCCACTGCGCGCACTGCGAAGTCTTTCGTGAAACACACCTTCGGCATGGCGGATGTGGTCACCGCACCCACCGAGGAGCTGGTGGAGGAGCTGTGCTCCTATGGCATGAACAACGTCGTGCATCTTCCCAACGGCATAGACCTGGCCAAGCTGGATTGCACAAAGAAGGAGGTTATGGCATTCAGGAAGGCGCATCGCATACCCGCAGGAAAGAAGGTGGTGCTTTACCTGGGCAGGATAAGCTTCGAGAAAAGGCTGGACCGGCTGCTGGCGGCTTTCAAGAGCATAGAGAAGCGCGACCGCGTCCTGGTGATTGCTGGCGGTGGCCCATACCTCAAAAGCTTCATGGAGCTCGCTAAGAGCCTGAAGATAAGGAATATCATATTCACCGGATATCTGAAGCATGGGAACCTGGGAGCGGCGTACTGTTGCGCAGACATATTCACATCAGCATCCGATAGCGAGACATTCGGCCTTACGTTTGTGGAGGCCATGTATGCCGGTGTGCCGGTCATAGGAGTGGGGCGGCTGGGGCCAAAGGACATAATAAAGGACGGCAGGAACGGCATCCTTGTGACGCCGGGCGATACGGACTGCCTGGCCCGTGCCATGGAGAAACTGCTTGTTCATCCGGAGCTGAGGAAAAAGATGGGCAAGGAGGCAAGGAAGACCTCATTGGGGTATTCCATAGAACGCAGCGCCCAGAGGACTGTGGAGCTCTATCGCTCGCTTGGGGCAGGAAGGTGACACAATGCCCGGGCTGAAGCCCACTGCTGCAAGCAATGCGGCCCGCATGGAACGACGTATCGTTCCATGGGGTGCAGGGAACGTTGCGACGTTCCCTAGCGAAGGCGGCCTGCGTGGGTGCGCTCTCGGCAAGGATAAAGCAGGCCGCGCACCCAGGCATTGTGAACCGATTTATATCATCGTCGGCATAGACCCGGGGATAAAGACCGGATATGCCGTCCTCGACCTGAAAGGCGCGCTGCTGGCGAGCGGCTGCGTCAAGGAGGCCAGCGACGAGAAGATGGTTGAGATAATATCCCACGTCGGAGTACCGGTGCTTGTGGCCTCGGATACGCATCCTCCTTCGCATTTCGTGCAGAAGATAGCCGCCAGGCTCAACGTCAGGGTGTTCTCGCCCAGGGAAAGCCTGAAGAAGACAGAGAAGCGGGAGATGGGCAGCGAAATAGCGGATGTGCATATACGGGATGCCTATGCGGCCGCCGTAAAGGCCTATAGGAAGTACCAGAACTGTCTAAGGCAGATAGACGCGATGAGCCCGCCGGACGCAGAGGAACTCAAGAGAATGGTCATAATGGGCCACAGGATAGCGGAAAGGCTGGGCACCCGACACTGTGGTATCCTGATTTAATGTTACCTCGTTGATTTTGTTTCATAGTCTCACCATTTAAGAATTCCGTTTTTTCCTCTCATAAGCCTCGGAAGGGCAGGTATCAAGACTGAGGTGAATCATCTCATTATAGCAGGCAACA
>JACCLH010000088.1 GCA_013425375.1 Microcaldota archaeon
ACCAATGGGCAAGAAAGAAAACGGTTGAAAGAGGAGCTTGAAAAGGACCTTGATAAAATGGGCATAAAAGACCCCGAAACAAGAAAAGAGGTTGTTGAAGAAGCTGCCCGGAAGCTCAAGGATAAGGGATACGGGGATGAGGTTGTGGATATTGTGATCGCCCAGGTGGTCCTTGCATCGCAGAATGCGCAGTTAAGCCCCGCAATGGACATTGGCGCTGTTATTGACTTACGGGAAACGGTGAGGACTCCGGAATACCAAAGGGAAATGAAAAGGGCTGAAATGACTGAACTATGCGCAAATATGATCATCATGGAAAGCGCGGCAGCAAACAAACCTGAAGTCGATCTCGCTTCTGCAGGGATAAATCCACGGAAAGATCCGCGGATTCAAGAGGCTTATCAGTCGCACAAAGAAGAGGAAAAACGTATTGCTTATAGAGATTCCGGGTTCCATAAAGTTCAGGAAGCGGGAAAGGAAACCGCTACAACAATCAGACCAAGGAATCCGCTTGACCTTACTACGCATGATGGAAGACTTCAATTGGCTTATTTAATTGCGTATAGGAAAACGGTTGAAGAACGCGCAAGAGAGCTTCGTCCAAGCTAGGTGATAATGTGAAAACAAAGAAAACACTAAGCCCAATACAAAAAATCGTATTTGATAAGTACGGCGCTTTAGGACTTCGCATCTATGACTCATGCGATGGGAAAAGCGGACCGCAGATCATGAAGGAAACCGGGGCAAGTGAGTCAAAACTGGTTGAAATCCTGGACTTCCTGAATGAACAGGGAATTATCAAATTAGAACAGTCTGGCATATCCGGCTCGTCATGAATCCCCGATAGAGATAATCCGGCAGGCCGGTCTGAAGCGGGACGAGTTCCTGGAATTGCTTTAGCACGAGTTCATGAAAGGTGGATGATTTGGAAGAGGACGGAATAATCTTCAGCACATCAAAGGATGTCTTCTACAATCCTGCCATGAGACTGTGCAGGAGCATGTCTTCACTGGCAGTCGGAGCCATAGGAGAAAAGCTGGAGGTTGTAGACGCGTTCTGTGCTTCGGGAATAAGAGGCATAAGATACGCAAAGGAGAACAAGAATGTGAAGAAGCTCACCTCCATAGATATAGACAAGCGCGCCATCGCCCTCGCGAAAAAGAACGCGAAAGCAAACAAACTCAAAGCGAGCGCAGTTATCTCGAATATCTCGCGTGCTGCATTCGAATATGACGCTGATTTCCTCGAGATAGACCCGTTCGGCACCCCGAGCCCCTATCTTGTTGACGCATTCCGCTTCTTCAACACGAAAAAAACCGCGTACCTCTCCGTAACCGCTACAGACGTCGCAGTCCTATGCGGAGGGAAGACAGCCGCATGCATGAAGAACTATCATTCCAAGCCCATGAACAACGAGTTCACCCACGAGACCGGGCTCAGGATAATGTTGAAAAAAATCGCAGAGACTGCAGCAGAGTTCAACATGGGCATCACCCCGCTCATCTCTTTCTCTGACAAGCACTACCTTAAGAGCGTTCTGATGGCCAGGCGCAGCGCTGACCTCGCATACGATTCCCTGAAGCAGCTCGGCCATGTCTCTTTCTGCGATAAGTGCGGGTTCCGGTCCTCCGGGCGCTTTCCGGATGCGCGGTGCGGCAATTGTTCTTCTGCTATGGATTTCGCAGGGCCATTATGGCTGGGAGAGCTCCATGACGCCAAATTCCTGAAGAAGATGTCAGCGCTCAACACTGCCCGGAAATATGCAGACCGCGACGAGATCGCGGACATGCTAGTCGATATGCAGGGCGAGGCAGGCATGCCAGCTTATTTCTACAATGTGCACGCATTATGCAAGCTCCAGCAGCTCAAAAGCGTGCCCAAGATGGACGATATCCTGGCCAGGCTCAGGAAAGCCGGGCACAAGGCGGTGAGGACGCATTTCTCGCCGATCGGCATAAAGACCGACGCTCCATACAGCGCGGTCATGGAGGCCATAGAATGGAAAAGCTGATACTCGGCACTGGTGTCAAGGGGTCCAAGAGCGCAGCAGGCAAGAATCAATTCTGCGATTTCGCGATAACAGTGAAGAAGGGCCATGAGGAATGCGGTGATTCCGGCTTCGCCTATGATGATGGCCAGAAACTCATAATAGCAGTCCTTGACGGGGTGAGCGGAGAGCCAGGGGCCGCAGCAGCATCCTCGGAAGCGGCCATCGCCCTGCTAAACTTCCTGAAAAAGCATGACAAGATAAATGGCACGGTGATGAAAGAGGCGTTCGCGCATGCGCAGGAGAATGTGACGTCAGGCTTCACGACCGCTGCTGCGCTTTTCCTGCAGAAGAATGGCTCATTCATGATAGCCTCTGTGGGTGATTCTCCAATCTATGGCATAGAGAAACCCGGAGAGCTGAGCCTGGAACTGCCGATTTCCCGTCCTGTGGGGGACAAGGACTCCATCCTGAAGTTCTTCACTTTGCGGAACCTGGTCACGAGCGTTCTCGGCCCCAGCGGCACAGATGTCCATATCAACATGGCGAGCGGCACATTCTCCAAAGGCCAGGTGCTTATCCTTGCGAGCGATGGTCTGACCGACAACCTCTACATGGCCACAAGCGAAGGGTATTTGACAGACTCATCAGGGAAAGCAGACCTGATGGCGCTCATCGGGAAAGAGAAGAAGCCAGCCGCAATAGCCAAAAAACTTATGGCAGAGGTCGCCAAGCGCCTGAAAGCAGGGAGGAAAGAGAAGGAGAACGGAGTGCTGGTCCCGAAACAGGACGATATCGCCATCGCGGTGGTCCGCCGGCTCTAACTTTAAATTATAAATGGGTGACAACCCCACATGGTAAATGTCTCAAGCTATCTGCTCGCCCTCATCGGCATCGTTTTCGTCTTCCAGCTACTCACCAACATTGACAGCGGGCCAGTCACCGCGCTTTTCATTTTCGCGCCCACCCTCGCTCTCACCGAGCCCTGGCGGTTCATAACCAGCATGTTCCTTCATGGCAGTTTCACCCACCTTTTCTTCAATGCCTACGCATTGTTCATGTTCGGCAGCATACTCGAGACCCAGATCAGCAAGAAGGACTATCTCATAATATATTTCGGGGCCGGTCTGCTGGGCGGCCTGTTATACTATGCGACCTATCTCTTCGGCATAATCCCGCCCATCCCGGCTTTGGGCGCGAGCGGAGCGATATACGGCATACTTGGCGCGACAGCCATCCTTCTGCCTGAGATGCGCATCTTCTTCTTTTTTTTCCCTATCAAGATGCGCTATGCTGCCATCCTCTGGTTCTTCATGGAATTCCTGGGGACGTTCGATGTCTCCAGCGGCATAGCCAGTGCTGCGCACCTGGGCGGCCTGATATTCGGCCTGGCTTATGCGTGGCATATCAGCAGGAAAGAGCCGGAGTTCTACCAGCCGAGCTGGGAACCGGGGTGATATCCGGCGCTCCGGCATCGTGTCCATTCGCTATCTATTATATATCTTCTCATGCAAACTAGATTCCGCCAATTCTTATCCCTTAGGTGATGGCGTGGATGACACTTTGACTGCTCCTATAATGGAGACGGCTGCGGAGAAGAAGATACTGAATGATATCTCTCCGAAGTCAAAAGATGACGAAGAGATACTCAAGTTCATAGAGGAGAGCCGGCCGAACATCTACATAGTCGGCGCCGGAGGGAGCGGCAGCAACACCCTGGACAGGCTTTTCCAGCTGGGCATATCAGGAGTGAACCTTATCGCCATGAACACGGACGCCCGGCACCTGCTCCATATCCGCGCCAACAAGAAGGTCCTGCTCGGGAAGAAGGTCAGCAAAGGCAGGGGCGCAGGAAGCAATCCTGCGGTCGGCGAGGAATCAGCCAAGGAGGCCATCGCCGACATAAAGGAGACGCTCAAGGACCCGTCCATGGTCTTCATAACCTGCGGATTAGGAGGCGGCACAGGCACAGGCAGCGCGCCCATAATCGCAGAGGCCGCGAAAGGCATGGGCGCCCTCACGGTCGCAGTGGTCACATTGCCGTTCACATCAGAAGGCAAGGTCAGGATGGAGAACGCACTGGCTGGCCTGGAGAAGCTGAAGAAGAACGCCGACACGGTCATCGTTATAAAGAACGACAAGCTGCTCAACCTGGTCCCTGACCTTCCGCTCAACACCGCGTTCAAGGTGTGCGACGAGGTCCTGGCAGGCTCGGTGAAAGGCATCGCGGAGCTGGTCACCAAGGCAGGCCTGGTCAACGTCGATTTCGCGGACCTGCGCACCATACTGGCAGAAGGAGGATTCGCGGTCATAGGCCTTGGCGAGGCGTCGTTGGACGCCAAGAAGGAGGACCGGGCGAGGGTGGCGGTGGAGACGGCCCTCAACTCGCCGTTGCTGGATGCTGATGTCAGCACGTCCACGCGGGCGCTGGTGAATGTCATCGGCGGCGAAGACATGAGTCTGAAAGAAGCAGAGTACGTGATTGCCGAAACTGCCAGCAGGATAAACCCCAACGCGCACATCATCTGGGGCTCAAGGATAGACCCCAACATAAAGAAGACCTCCATGCGCGTCCTGGTGGTCCTCGCAGGGGTCAGGTTCCCGAAATACGCGTTCAAGTCCCAGATGGAGGATACAGAGAACCTCGACCTGGACATAATCGGATAAGGTGGTCTATTGGAAATCTCAGAACTTGTGAAAAGATGCATCAGGATATTCTACATAGCCAGGAAGCCGACCCCTGCAGAATGGTCAAAGGTCGCGAAGGTCACTGCGCTGGGCATGCTGCTGTTCGGGCTGACCGGCTTCGTGATATCTTTCGTTTTCAGCTATCTGAGGTGAAATCATGATACACACAATACGCGTGACTTCGGGTCAGGAGAAGATACTTTCAGAGATACTCATGAAGAAGGCCAGGGCTGAGAAGCTCAGCGTCTATTCCATAATCCACGTGGAGAACGTGAAGGGATACCTGTTCGTGGAATCCGACGACGAGAACACCCTGGTCAAGCTCATCCAGAAGGTCAAGCATGTCAAGGGTTTCCTGAAGCAGCAGGTAACGGTAGCCGAGATGGAGAAGCTTGTGAAAGCCGAGAAGCAGCCAGCCCTCATCATAGAGCAGGGAGACACGGTGGAGATGACATCCGGTCCGTTCAAGGGCGAGCGCGCCAAGGTGCTCAAGATAGACGATGCCAAGGACGAGATCACTGTGGAGCTGATCGAGGTCGCGGTCCCCATCCCGGTCACAGTGAAAAACAAGACAGTGAAGCTGTTCCAGAAGGCGGGAACGGGCGAGGATTACTGAGGCCTTCCACCTATTTTTTCTGGTTGTATATTAC
>JACCLH010000001.1 GCA_013425375.1 Microcaldota archaeon
CGGCATCTCTGCAAAATAGCTATCGCTTCCTCGTCCTCCACCTGCCTGAAATCATCGTAGAAGGCGCCTATGGCGAAGAACGGCACAGGCTGCATCAGGCAGACCACCTCATCGGCTTCTATCGCCACCTTCGCTACTGAATCAGGCGGCGCCACAGGCACTGCCACCACGATCTTCGCAGCGCCCATCTTCCTGACCACATGTATGGCAGCCAGCATGGTGCTTCCGGTCGCTATGCCATCGTCTATCAGTATCACTATCTTCCCTTTGATGTCCGGTTTCGGTCTTTTCCCGCGATAACGTTCGTATTTCTCCTCCACAATCTTCTCCAGCCTCGCCCGCTGCTCCTGGATATAAGCATCGCTTGTCCCGCCCGCAGCCTCGTAATCGATAAAAAACTCGCCGCCAGGCCCCACAGCACCGATGGCGAATTCCTCGCTCATGGGATGGGGTATCTTCTTGGTCACGATTATATCCAATGGAGCGCCCAATGCCTTGTGCAGTATCTCGCCAATAACCAGCGCGCCGCGAGGAATCGCGAGGATGATGACGTTTTTGCTGGTTTTTTGTTTTTGGTCATTTTTGTATTTTACGAGCGCTTTGGCGAGCTGCCTTCCTGCATCCTCACGGTCCGCGAACATGATAGACTAACCGCATCCGGATTATTTATCCTTGCGCTGCTTGTTCTTGTATCGGAAATTCTATCGAATTTCCGGAGACCTCTGGTCTCCATCTGTCCGGGAGCTGCGCTCCCGAACATCCGCTGCGGACAAATTTTTTGCAAATTTGTCCCGGCGCGGGAAAAACAACAGAGCCATTACGGCCCCGTTGAAGACCACCACATAAAGCGGGAATATGGCGATTTCGAATACCCACGTTTCAAGCGCGAAGACATTCAGGACGCTGGAGATGAAGAACATCGTCCATGTGAGCCTGTCCTCTGAACCCTGGTCGTGCCATATCTTCTTCATGGTCGGCAGGTATCCTATCATGTCTATGAGGATACCAATTACCAGCGCCGTGAACGGTATCCCCGAGACCCACCAAAGCAGCAGGCCAAAACCAGCTCCGAGCAGGCACATCCTGTCGAAAGGCGTCCAGCCGCCCACCCCGTATTTGATGGAAAGCAGCGCAGTGAGCACCGTGCCCACAGGCAACGTGATCCAGAATGTGTTCCGTGCACCCACTGACCAGTAACTCGCGCATATTATGATGCCGAGCACGAACCATATGAACCATGTCGCGCGGTTCGGTCTGGTTTTTCCTTTGAGAACCGAGCGGATATACGGGATAAAGGCAGCTGTGGCGATGACTGCTGCAGCGATTCCGAGAAAAGAGCCGTATGTCATGCGGCCCGCCCCTTTCTGCCTTCTTTACCACGCGCTCCGCCTCTTTTTGGCAGGTAGAGCAGAACGTTCAACGCCAGTGTGAAAACGAGCAAATAGAGCGGGTATGAGACCTGGGCAAGCGTCCATTCAGATATCGCGAAGATGTTGAGGCCATCGGCTATCAGGAAAAGGCACCATGCCAGTCGGTCCTCGCTTTCCGGCTTCTCATATGCTTTCCTGAAGGTAGGTATGAATCCGATAGCATCCACAGCTATTGTCAGATAAAGCGCGAATGTCGGCTCGTTCGTCAGCCACCATAGCAACAGCCCTGCGCCGGCCCCGAGCAGGCAGAATAGGTCGAGCTTTGTCCAGCCTTTTTCCCCAAACCTGAGGGAAATCGCGGCAACTGAGAATATGCCGATTGCATAAGTTACAGGAAGCCAGGCGCTGTCACGCGCCCCTGCAGAAAAATAGCTTGCGGCGATTATCATCCCCAATGCGGCCCAGATGAGCCAGGTCGCCTTGTTGGGCTTGGTGGTCCCCCTGAGCGTACTGATGATATAAGGGACAAATGCCAAGAATCCGATGACTCCAGCAACGATTCCGAAAAAAGAGCCGTAGGACATGGGATTAGCCGCCCGTCTGTTCGGGCTGTTCGGCTTTTCTGACAACCGCGAAGCTGGCCACCTTCTCACCCTCACCGAGCCTTATTATCCTGACGCCCTGGGTGTTCCTGCCGATGACCGAGATGTCCTTCACAGAGGTCCTTATGGCCTGGCCCTTGGAGCTCATGACTATTATCTCATCATCGTCGTCCACCGCCCTGGTGCCGACCACATCGCCGTTCCTGCCCTCGGTCTTTATGCTGATGACTCCGGAGCCGCCCCTTCCCTGGACCCTGTACTCATCTATATGGGTCCTCTTGCCATAGCCGTTCTCTGTTATCGTGATCAGGGTGGGCTTCTTGCAGGTGGCTATGCCCACGACCTCATCTTCTCCTTCCTTGAACCTGATGCCTATCACTCCCTGGCCGGTCCTGCCTATCTCGCGGGCCTCCTCTTCCTTGAACCGTATGGCCTGGCCCTTCTTGGTCGCTATTATGAGGTCCTGCTTGCCATCTGTCTTCCTGACCTCCACAAGCCTGTCGCCTTCCTTGAGCGTTATGGCTATTATGCCGACCTTCCTGACATTGCTGAAATTATCCAGGGCAGTCCTCTTGATTATGCCGTTCTTGGTGACCATGCAGAGGTATTCGCTGCTGTCGAACTTCTCCACGCTTATCCAGGAAGTCACCTTCTCGTCCTTGAGGTCCAGCAGGCTCACCAGGGTCCTGCCTGTCGCATACCTGCTCCCTTCAGGCACCTTGTATGCCTTCAGCCAGAAAGCCCTGCCTTTATCAGTGAAGAGCAGAAGGTAGTTGTGGTTCCTGGTGACTATGACGTCCTGCACGAAGTCCTCTTCCTTGTTCCCTGTGCCTATGACGCCCTTGCCTCCGCGGTGCTGGGAGCGGTATTCGTCCAGGCCCACCCTCTTGACATAGCCGCGGCCGCTTATGACAACCACGACCTCGTCGTTAGGTATGAGCGACTCCACGTCTATCTCTTCGCCTTCGGCATCCTCAATCTCCGTCCTTCTCTTATCACCGTACCTCTCTTTTATCTCCTTCAGCTCATTCTTGATTATGGTGAGTATCTTGCTGATGTCCGCAAGCACTTCCTTGAGCCAGGTTATCTTCTTCATCAGCTCTGCATACTCGTTCTCTATCTTCGCCTGCTCCAGGGCTATGAGCCGTGAGAGCTTCATCTCAAGTATGGCATTGGCCTGTATCTCTGTGAGCGAATAGCTCTTCATGAGACCTTTCCTTGCCTCATCCAAATCCTTCGACTTCCGCAGGAACTCCACTATCGGGTCTATGTTCTTCAGGGCTATCCTCAGGCCTTCCAGCACATGCGTCCTGGCCTGGGCCTCCTTCAGCTCGAACTCGCTGCGCTTCCTGACAATCTCCTTGCGGAACTCTATGAACCCGGTTATCATGTCACGGAGCGGAAGAAGCTTCGGCTGCTTACCCACTATCGCCAGGTCGATTATGCCGAATGTCGTCTGGAGCTGGGTGTGCGCATGGAGCTGGTTGAGGATAATGTCCAGGTCATAGCCTTTCTTGACGTCTATGACGATTTCCATGCCTGCCTTGTCTGAACGGTCATGGACCCCTGATATGCCATCTATCCTCTTGGCCTTGGCAGCTTCCACTATGGATTCGATGAGCGATGATTTGGTCAGCTGATAGGGTATCTCAGTGATGATGATAGCATGTTTTTTCTCGTCCTTGCTGCTCTTCCCCTTCACCTGGATGATGCCGCGGCCGGTCTTGTAAGCCTGGAAGATGCCTGCCCTGCCCACGATAATGCCACCTGTGGGGAAATCCGGCCCCTTCACGATGTTCAGCAGCACATCGTCGCCTGCTCCATCTATCACGGCTATGGTGCCGTCTATGACTTCAGTCAGGTTATGCGGCGGTATGTTGGTTGCCATGCCGACAGCTATGCCTGAAGAGCCGTTTATCAGCAGGTTAGGCACCCTGGACGGTAGCACAAGCGGCTCCTTCATGGTGCCGTCGAAGTTGTCCCCGAAGGCTACAGTCTCCTTGTCTATGTCCTCCAGGAGCTCGGCAGCAATTTTGGACATCCTGACCTCCGTGTAGCGCATTGCAGCCGCTGCGTCCCCATCAATCGAACCAACATTGCCTTGTCCATCAACGAGCATGTAACGCAGCGAGAACGGCTGGGCCATGCGTATGAGCGCATCATACACCGCCATATCGCCGTGCGGGTGGAATTTTCCCAAAACCTCGCCCACGATGCGCGCGCTCTTCTTATGCGCTTTCCCATGGACGTTTCCAAGCTCATGCATGGCGAACAATATCCTTCTGTGGACCGGCTTCAGCCCATCCCTCACGTCAGGTATGGCACGGCCTATTATCACCGACATCGCGTAGTCAAGGTAGCTTTCCTTCATGTCGGCTTCGATCGTCCTCTGGATTATGGTCTCAGGCATGAATGTCACCTTAGATGTCGAGGTTCTTCACCCCTGCCCCATGCAGCTCTATGAAGGCGCGCCTCGGTTCGACAAGGTCTCCCATGAGCAGGGTGAAAAGCTCGTCAGCCAGTATCGCATCCTCCACGGTCACCTTCTTCAGGGTCCTTGTCTCGGGGTTCATGGTGGTCTCCCAGAGCTGGTCAGGGTTCATCTCTCCAAGGCCTTTGTAGTGCTGTATGCTTGCATCCCCGCCGACTGTCTTGAGGGTCTCGGCGAGCTGGGCATCGCTGTATGCGTATTGCACCGTCTTGCCCTTCTGGATACGATAGAGCGGCGGCTGGGCTATGTAGAGGTGCCCGTGGTCTATGAGGTCCTTGAAATAGCGGTAGAAAAGTGTTAAAATGAGGGTTCTTATGTGGCTTCCATCGACGTCAGCATCCGTCATCACGATTATCTTGTGGTATCTCAGCTTCTTCATGTCGAAGTCTTCCTTGAACCCTGCCCCAAGTGACAGCACGATGTTCCTTATGGCCTCGCTGTCTATTATCTTGTGTATCGGCGCTTTCTCCACATTCAGTATCTTCCCGCGGAGAGGCAATATGGCCTGGTAGCGGCGGTCGCGCGCCTGTTTTGAGCTGTTATGAACGAAAACCCCAGAAGCCAGCGCGAAATTGTGCGTTCCTTCGACCTCCAAGTCGTAGACATCTGTCCTTTCGCTGAGCTTGGATATGTTTTTGATTTTATGATTGTAATTCGCGACGGCTTCCTTCAATCTGGCGTCGTTATCTTCGAAGAAGCGCTGGCGTATCGTTTCATATTTTAGGATGCTCCGATCTTTTCTTTTCGCTCTCTCCACATCATAACTGGCTTTCCTCAGCTCCCCTTCTTTTTCGAAAACCACCCGCATCACTTTCAATGCCTTCTCCATGTATGTGTGGTTGTAAGCCGCCTTCCTTTTCGCCCTGAATTCAGGGGTCCACTGCTCCTTTGTTTTTTGGCTTCTCCACGACCGTAGTTGCTCATCGTTCCATTGTTTTTTTGCCGTTTCGGACAGCCAAATCTTCTTTTCAGGATGCTCTTTGTAGTGGGCCCTTACTCTTTCTGCCTGCTTTTCCCGGTTTTCCATACTGGCCCAGTGCTCCTGCTGCTTCCGATTGAGAAGCTCGTTATTTCTTTTCCTGTATTCCAGGCTATTCGCATAGAATTCAAGGAAGCGCCTGGTCATGTATGCCTTATATCCATCATCTTCCCACTGCTTCTTCGCCCTTTCGCTCAGCAGCTTCCTCATCCTGGGGGAGCGCATCGTCGCTTTTATCCTCTTTCGGTATTCCTCTGATTGGTGGGCCTCCCTGATTTTTGCCAGCACCTCCGGCCGCGACATGGTCTCCCTTACGATACTTGCGTGGAGGTTCAAGTGTTCTTGTTTGCCCATCCTGCGCAGGTTGGTCGGATTGTTGTTCCTCTTATTGAAATCAACATGGTGGATGCAGGAATTCTTCTCCTTGGCATATTTTTCGTTAGCCAGGTTATACTCGTCTGCGAGCAAATGGGTGAATATCCATCTGCCCTCTTTCGGGTCGAAGACCATTTCATAACCTTCAATCGTTATCCACTTGCCAAGTTTTGAATGCTGGCGGTAAAGCGGCATCAGTGAATCCGGGCCTGCCAACGCATCCGCTCTTTGATAGGACCCGTCCCTCAGCATGAAAAGGTGGTCCGGAGTGCAGACAAACTCCTCCCCATTGTCAAGGGTCACCTTAACGACCTCGGCGTTCCTTCTAGTCACCCTCGGACTTAAGATGGGGGCGACTCCGATGCGGCCGTCTTTTTTTATCGTGTAGCAGAAGTTCAGCTTACCCTGCCTGTCTTCCTCAACCAATTCCTTGAATGTCAGGTTCCGGCCGTTGCTAAGCGCAACCTTCGTATCACCTGAAAAACATCCACCGGCAGAATCGCCTTCCACGAAATATATCTCGCATTTGGCAGGATCCTCCTCGCTGCAGTCAGCCAGCTTCCCCGGAAGCACACTGCTCTCAAAGACGTTCTTCCTGCGTATGAGGTCCTTGGCCTTCTGGGCCGCCTCCCTTGCTTCCATGGAGTTGATTATCTTGGAGGAGATGGTCTTGGCTATGTGTGGGTGCTCTTCGCAGTATGTCTTGAAGGCCTCATAGAAAAGGCTGTCCACAGCCCCGCGGATCTCGCTGTTGCCGAGTTTGGTCTTGGTCTGCCCCTCGAACTGCGGCTCAGGCACCTTGATGCTTATTATCGCAGTAAGGCCTTCTATCGCGTCATCGCCGGTTATCTTGCGCTCCTCTTTCACGAGCTTGGCGGATTTCGTATAATCGTTCACGGCCCGGGTGAGCGCTGTCCTGAAACCCACCACATGGGTCCCTCCCTCTATGGTCTTGATATCGTTCACGAAGCTGTAGATGCTGTCGCTGTATCCGTCAGTGTACTGGAGGGCGATCTCCACCTCCACATGATCGGTCTTCTTGTTCAGGTAATAAGGCTCGTGGAGCCCGTTGCGGGCCTCGTTGATGTGCTTGACGAACTCGACGATTCCCCCGTCGTAACGGAATTCCTCCTTTTTCCCGTCCCTCTCATCAGACAATGCTATCCTCAGCCCTTTGTTGAGGAACGCAAGCTCCATAATACGCTCGCGGAGGTACTCGTAATCGAAATCCGTGGTCTGGAATATCTTGCTATCCGGCTTGAAAGAGACCGTGGTCCCGCGTTCCTGGGTCGCTCCGCCTATCTTGAACGGATCCTTGGGTTTCCCCCTCGCATATCCTATGGTGTGTACCTTGCCATCACGGCAGACCTCTATGGTCATCCATTCCGAGAGGCCGTTGACCACGCCCATTCCCACGCCGTGCAGCCCTCCAGAGACCTTGTAGGCGCTCTTGTCGAATTTCCCTCCTGCGTGCAGGGAGCTCGCGACCAGCTCCAGGCCTGATTTTCCAGAGGGGTGCATGTCCACTGGTATGCCCCTTCCATCATCCTTTATCCGTGCCGAGCCGTCTTTCCTGAGTTCTATCCAGATATTCTTGCAGTGGCCGGCAAGGGCCTCGTCTATGCTGTTATCAACTATCTCATAAACCAGGTGGTGGAGGCCTCGTTTGGAGGTGTCACCGATGTACATGCCTGGCCGTTTCCTGACCCCGTCCAGGCCTGTCAAGACCTGTATCTCCTTGGCCATGTAGCCGCTTTCCTCAGCCATAAAAATACCACTGATACCGGATGGTCGTTTCACGTCGTAAAATTATGCGTTTTTCTATCAAAAAAAGTATGTCTGGAAGGCTTTAAATTTGTATGTCTCGCAGGCCGTTTCAGGCCCTGCTGCCGGGCCGCCATAACCCTCTCCACCAGCCGCTTTTTCAAGTCCCTTCCAGCCATCTACCCGCTGCTGTCAAATATCTTCATCTTGGCCTTCCACTGCTCAACAGCATCCTTGAACTTGTCCTTGTTCAGAAACAGCACAGAATCAACTGTCCGGTTCTTCATGAGCACGATGACGCTCTTGTCGCCTATCGAGACGAAGCTCTGGGGCGGGTGCTGTCCCAGGTTCTTGGCCATGGACTGCAGGTGGCTGTTCAGCTTGAGGGTGAGGGCGCTCATGACTGTCCCGCTACCCTCGGCGAACTCAGCTACTGCTATCTTGTCCTGCTTCAGCACTACGGCCCCCTTCAGGAGCTCCTTGTCTATCATCTCCCGGACCAACTGCTGCGGGGATACCTTCTTCTTCCTGAGGGAATCCCTTTCGAAGCTTATGCCCTCCACCCCCGACTCCTTGACATACCTGCCGAGCGCCCATGCGCGGAGGGATGCCGGCACTGTGATCAGCGATGATGTATATACCTCGTCCTGCTCAACCAGCATCTTGGATATGCTCTCTTTCCACTTGGGCCAGTTCTCATCAGCTATCTTCTTCCTTTCCCTGAGGCTGCTCACTGCGCTGTCAGCCCTTGAGAGATGCTCTTCTATGGTGGCCTTGTTGCGTACCGTGACCTCCTTGGAGACCCAGTCCGTCTTCTCTGCCTTGAGCGAATTCAGGATGTCATATTCCTTGGAAACGTCGAAGTCATCCCTGGTGTATTCGTCTATGAGGGTCTCCAGCTCCTTTATCTTGTCCTTGAGCTCAGTGGCCATGGACAGGAATTGGTCCTTCTCCTTGCGGATGACCATACCATAAACCCTTTCCAGGATGATTATCTTCGCAATGTTCTCAATCGTGAAATAGGCCAGCATCACGCCTATTATGGTTAGGGCGATGCCGACCATGCCCATCTCGCTCTTTATTATGACGTTTATCGATTCCACGAGCGATGGGATGGCGGCTGGCTGTTCTGCCATGGTTGTGGCGACATGGAAGCCCAATGCCAGGGCGGCGATGGAGATAAGCAGATCTGTCTTCCAGCTGACTACGGTCCTTCCGAAGGCTTTCCTGAAGGCCACTGTGAGCGAGGCGCCGGCCATCCTCTCGTTCACGGCATGATAGATCAGGACCGCAAGATTATAGATGAAGAAGATGATCGCGAGGGTGATGCCTATGCCGGCCCCGTAAGCCAGGTAGTAGTTCTTGACAATGTCATTGATGCTGAGTATGAAGAAATTGGTCGGTGCGAGCAGCGCGAGATTCACCTTCCGCACCTTGAGATCCGGGGGGTTCAGGCCCTGCAGCAGGGCCTCAGGCGGTTCGGATGATGTGAATGCGTACATCACAGCGTACCCCTGGTCCGAGGCCTTGGTGGAATCCCAGGAGACGACCGCATAGGAGCCGTTGATGCCTGTGGTGAGTTTCTGCCTAGATGATATCTCCTCAGGCTTCTCCACGACGCTCTTGGGGAGGCTGTCCGCCAGGCCCACTCCGGAGATCTCCGCGTCCAGGCGGCCCGCACCGCTCCCGTCGGATGGCTTCACGGACAGCAGCACAGTGTAATGATAACTGGCCGGCGAGGTCGTGTAGTTGCCTATCTTGCCTGCGGCCTCAAGCACGAATGGTATGCCGAAGTCGGAATGGTCGCAGAACGTGAATGCCGGATAGGAATATATCGGATTGGCGTTTATGTCAGCCACGGTCCAGACCATCTCCCTTGTCTTGAAGAGATACGCATTCCTGTCCTCGTCGTTCGCGTTCCTGAGCTCCATCACCATCCTACGGGCGTTACGTATGTGTGAAACTATGAGGTTGTTGTCATTCCCGTAGTCTATCATGGAGCTGCCCAGCTGCTCCTCATAAATCTCAGTGCTCTTCCTGCACCTCACAGATGCTGCGGAGCACTTCCTGCTGCAACCGATTACATCATCGCAGTACATACCGCTGATGCCAATCATCCCGCTGCAGACTGTCTCATCCTGCATCCTTGATATGGAGAATTCGCTCAGGCTCTGGTCGGCCACCAGCAGGTCCACGTCGGTGAGGTCCTGGTTCAGCGAGGTGTAGGTCGCATTCGTGAGCACAGAGACGCTTATATGCCTCTGGACATTTATGCCATCGCCGCCAGCGCTCACCGGCGCGAAGTCATATATGATATAATCCTGGATGCCATCGCCGTCCAGGTCCACTGACTGCGTGTTAGTGAGCACCTCGCTTTTGCTCGAGGGAAAATCAGTCTCCGCAAGGCATCCGAACCCGAGAAGGAATACCAATAGGAATATCTGTAGAACCAACGTCGTCCTGCGCATGACTGTCTTTCCATGATGCAATTTAAAATATTGACGTTGTCTGAATGTGCATGAAGAACATCCTGCGTCAGGCGCTATGCGTGATAAAACCGTCCCCGGAAGAAGCATCGCGCGAGGAGAGGTTCGCCAGCCTCCTGGTGTTCCACATCCAGCGCAACGTGCCGAGGGGATGCCATACCGTCCTGACCGGCTCCATCGCCAAGCGCACATTCCTCCGCGACAAGAAGGATGTGGATATCTTCGTGCTCTTCGACCGTTCTGTGCCCAGGGAAAAGCTCGAGCCCGCCATCATACTAATCATGAAGTCTGCCTTCCCAGGGGTGAGCTACCAGCTCAGCTATGCCGAGCACCCCTATGCCAGGTTCCATTTCCAGGGCAGGAGGATAGACCTGGTCCCTGCGTACAAGATAGCCGACGCATCCGAGCGCCTGAGCGCGGTGGACCGCTCGGTCCTGCACACCGGTTTCGTGCTGAACAACCTCAAACCCGGCCAGGGCGATGACGTCCTGCTGCTCAAGCAGTTCCTGATATCCAACGGCATGTACGGGGCCGAGATAAAGACCGCAGGATTCTCAGGATACCTATGCGAGCTCCTGATAATACGGCACGGAAGCTTCGCGGACGTGGTGAAATCCGCGGCGAGATGGAGAACCCCGATTTTCTTCCAGCCTGCGAATCCCGGAACCAAAACCAAAAAACAACCAACAAAAAACAAAAAAACCCCAAAAAGCGCGAGAAGCGGTGCAACGAACGCAAATGAATTGGTTGGTGGTGCGAGCGGATGCGCGAGATTCGGTTCTTTGTTTGTCGTTGTGGACCCCACAGACGCCAACAGGAATGTGGCGGCCGCAGTATCAGAAGAAAACCTCAGGAAGTTCGTCTCACTCTGCAAAAGCTTCGTTGCGAAGCCATCCAAACAGTTCTTCTTCAGGAAACCAGAGACATTCGAGGAGAAGGCAGCGAAGGCAGGCAAGGGCAAGAAGCTGTTCATGCTTTCCATGCCGCGGCCGGAGATAGTGGATGACATCCTCTGGGGCCAGCTCTACAAGATGACAGGCCAGCTGGAGCGCCACCTGAAGGACCTGGATTTCAATCCGAAAGGCATCCTGACAGACGACACGCGGCATCTTGTCCGCCTTGCCATCATCCTGGGCAAGGACAGGCTCCCGCCCACCATGCTGGTGGAAGGCCCGCCT
>JACCLH010000005.1 GCA_013425375.1 Microcaldota archaeon
CATTCGGCCCTTTCATGTCGCGTTCGACGCTTCGAACGCGAACATGCTCAAGAACGAAGCGTCGTTCTTGACATCCCACGGCTAAAGCCGTGTCTCTCATGCCATTCTTAGGCTGGATTTCCCGGGCCGAAGGCATTTAAAAATGGCAGAAGCTATCCTATCAACAACGATTTTGAGGTGAGAATGATGGTCAAGGAAGAACAATGCTGCGGAAGCGGCTGCTGCGCTGGTTCCAAAGGCGGAATCATGATTGCCGCGCTGCTTCTGGCGATAGGAATGATAGTGGGCGCATACCTGCTCGCGCAGGGAGATTATGCACCGAATGTGAATGTGGCTAACCAGCCCTCAAACCCGAATGTCTATGTGTCCAGCACGCCGCCTGAGCACGTCATAAGTACGTCAGCCACAGCTACGGAGAAGGTCGCGCCGGACCTGCTCCAGATACAGATAAGGGTCCAGACCGAAGCGGCTAACGCGAAGGATTCGCAGGCTGACAACGCAGATGTGATGGCGGATTTGCGCGCGAAGCTGAAGAACGAAGGCGTGAAGGATGAGGACATCCAGACGGTCCAGTACAGCGTTGACCCGATTTATGACAGCAATTATATGTGCGACAGGGACGGCTACAACTGCCATTATGATTCGAAGCTGACAGGGTACAGGACGACGCAGGTGCTCAGTGTGGAGCTCAGCGACCTGGACAAGGGCGGAGATGTCATAGATGCTGCGGCGAGCGCAGGCACCAACCAGACCTTCGTGGATTACGTGTCTTTCACATTGAAGGACGAGACGAGGTCTGAAGTGGTCAAGGACTTGCTGAAGGAGGCATCTGAAGAGGCGAAATCCAAGGCCCAAAACATGGCAAGCGGCCTCGGTGTGTCGCTCGGCAAGCCGCTCTCGGCCAGTGAAAGCACGTACTACCCATACTACAGCAACTACAAGACCTATGCCGCGTACGACTCCGAGATGGCGGCTGGAGCACCAACTGTGCTCTCAGAAGGACAGATAGAGGTCAGCGCCACAGTGAGCGTAGGCTATGAGATTGGCAGCTGAGGCTGCCATCTCCTTTATTATTTTTTCTTTCCTTTTCCTATCCTATGGATTGGAAATCCCATGCGGTCATAGGCGCAGTGGCATCATTGGCGGCAGCTTGGCTGCTCGGAGTCCATGACACGTTCGGATTGGCTTTCTTCTTCGTGTTCGGGGGCCTTTCAGCCCTTGTGCCTGACCTGGACCATGACGCGAGCAAAGGAAGACAGATACTTGATATGGTCGCTATAGGATTCGCAGCTACCACGGCGTATATGTCAGGGTGCGGGGACAAGCTCTGCATACCGGCCATCCAGAAGATAGGCGGCATGGTGGTCGCATTGCTGGCCATGGTCGGCGTCTATTTCCTGTTCTTCAAGTTCTTCAAACCCAGGCACAGGGGGATAACGCATACGCTGGTTGCGTGTTTTGTGTTCGGCGTCTTGCTGTCTTTCCTGACCGGCCTGACACTTGCAATTGTCGGGAGCGTGGGTTATCTCTCGCACCTGGTGGCTGACTGGCATATAAAAGTGATATAGCTGTATAGTGTGGGAAACAAAGAGAGGCAGTGCTTTAAATTGTAGGAAACAATATAGGATATGATGGAATTGAAGAAGGCCACCATGGATGCAAGCATGCCTAAGAAGAACAGCCCCAAGGCAGTTTTCGCCTGCGCTGCTGTTCTCGCCGCAGGCCTGATGGGATGCATCTCTTCAGAGCCGCCTCCGCGAAGGACCATGACCATATGCGAAAGCTATGGGATGCCGCCACGGGGCATGTTATGGGAAGGACCGCGTGGGCCCTATAGCCAGTCCGATATTGAAAGACAGGTAATGCTCCCGTACACCTACATCAACTGCGTGACCATAGTGGAACGATAGTATCGTAGAATACAGCCCGGCTGTCGGAGCCGTAAGTCGACTGGAGACGACGACGCCTGGAAAACTGGCGAATACAGCTGATGGCCGGCTAATGCTAAAACAGGAGGGATGCATACAGCGTCGCTTCCTTCTTCAACTCGCATCTGGCGGCTGACCGGCACATAAAACTGATTTTACTCATAAGCCCAGGGCGAACGCCATGATGATATAGACGCTCGCGGCGAGCAGGGCCGTGAGCGGAATCGTCAAGAACCAGGCAGCGACTATCTTCTTCGCGATGTTCCAGTTGACTGCGCTGGTCCGGTTCATGACGCCGACGCCGGTTATGGAACCCGCGATGACGTGGGTGGTGCTCACAGGGATTCCGAAGGCGCTGCAGAGCCATATCACGCCTGCCCCTGCGGTCTCGGCGCAGAAGCCGTCCACAGGCCTGAGCTTCGTTATCTTTGTGGCCATAGTCTTCACTATCCTCCTTCCGCCTGCCAGGGTGCCGAGCGCGATGGTGAGGTGGGAGATTATCACCACCCAGAACGGGATTGTGAACGCCCCGCCGAGGTAGCCGCCGATGAAAAGCAGCAGGGAGATTATGCCCATAGTCTTCTGGGCGTCGTTGGTCCCATGGCCGAGGCTGTAGAATGATACGGATATCAGCTGGATGAGCTTGAAGTTGGACTTCACCTTGGCCGGAGGCATCTTGCGTATGATGAAGAAGAGGAGGAGCGAGAAGAGGTAGGCGAAGACCATGCCAAGGAGAGGGGCGAAGAAGATGAACGAGACTATCTTGATGAGGCCTGCGCTTTTGACAGCGTCGAAACCGCTGGAGACTATCGTCGCGCCGACCAGGCCGCCTATGAGCGAATGGCTCGAAGAGATTGGTATTCCGAGCCAGCAGAGGCCGTATACCCAGATAATCGCGGAGATAAGGCAGGAAAGGACCACATAGATGCTGATGACCGAGGTGTCAACGACACCAGTGCCTATCATATGGGCCACTTCAGTGGAGAAAACGAAAGCTGCCACGAAGTTGAAGAACGCGGAGAGGAGGACTGCGGCCGGGAGCGAGAGCACCCTTGTCGCGACCACAGTGGAGACGGCATTCGCGGCATCGTTGCGGCCGTTCCCGAAATCAAAGGCAAGGGCAAGGAGGATACCGATAATCACCAGTATGCCGATGTCAATCATAGGTCCGACCTGCCAAAGCCCTTGTTGAGGCCTCAGACGTGCTTTATGACAATGCCTTCTATCACCATGGCGAGCCGCTGGTTCAGATCCACGAGGTCTTCCAGTTCGTCATAGAGGTCCTTGAGCTTTATCACATTTAGCGGATTAGCTGCAAGTTCCTCGTTTGAGGGGTCGAAAAGCTCAGTCATCGCCTTCTCGTAGATGAAATCCGCCTGGTCCTCGAGCTCGAATACTTTCCGGTATTCTGTCGTGACATCCTGGGATTTCTTCATCCGCTCGATGGCGGTCCTTATCTCCTTCACCTGCAATTTCACGATCCCGGATTGCGTCTTCATTATGGGCGTTGCTGCATCCAGCCGGTAGTACAGCAGCTTCTTCCCGATGTCTTCCATCAGGTCTATGCTCGTGTCCAGGTTGGAGGCCAGCGCATGGATATCCTCGCGGTCTATGGGGGTGATGAAATGGCGGTAGAGCTCCTCGGATATGGTGCGCACCAGCACGTCGCCGTCCTTCTCATAGCCGTTCAGCGTCCTCAGCCTCATCCCCTTCTGGCCGGCATCAAGGGTCTCGAAATCCTGCAGGAACCTGTCGAACTCCCCGGCGCACCCGTGGGCGCACTCGGCCAGATTGAAGAGCATGTCGAAGAATGCGTCATCCTTAAGCAGAAAGAACTCCTTTATCCTTTTCATCCGCCTCATCTCTTCAGCTGCCTCTGGCAGCTCGATTGGATTCTGGCTCCGCTCTCTTTCATTCCCTGAACGGTGTGAACTACCCACGGCTAACCTAGAGAGCTTTGCTCTCTGGGTTCCAGCGGCCAAAGGCCGCTAGAAAGCCGTGGGCTTCCTGTTTCATTGAAGATACTTGCTCATTATGTTTATAATGAGTAGGGGTTTCTTCTCC
>JACCLH010000010.1 GCA_013425375.1 Microcaldota archaeon
ACGAACGTGGCGGCTGTAATCATCACAAAAGGCAGCCTGGTGGTCTCAGGCAAACGCCTCCCGGCAAAGGCCGTGGACGGGGATTACATAATCGAGGCGCTTGACGCGCTTTTGGATGATTTGCGGGTTGGCGGCATACGGGGCATATCATATATCGGCTATTGCGATTGTGATGGGGCAAGGCAGTACAACTTCTGCATAAACGCGGAACCGGCGAAGATAGGCAGGCTGTTCAGGACCATCACCATCGAGGACGCCATAAGGGCGCTCAGAAAGAGCGAGGCGAGGACCGTTGTGGCAGCCCTGAGGAAGAAAAGCCTCTGAACCGCTTACCGCATATCCCCAAAAACCCACGGTTCGCTCGTGTCGTGACCGGCAATCCGGTCACGAACATGCTCATGGTCGAAGTGTCGACCATGACATCGCGCCTACGGGCTATTCTGCGGCGGTTTTTAAGCCACGGAATGGACGCCGCATTTTTATTGCGGCGGCAATACTCGCTCCATTTTATCCTGTTTTTCACCAATGGCACTTCTGCGAACGGCACGCGCGCCACGGCGCGCGTGGGTAGACCGGGCATTTAGCCGGCTTATTCGGCAGGGCGCCTCTGACTCAGTTATAAAAAACCAAACGACTACTTTAATCTCGGATTCTTATGCTCCAGGAAAGATACGACAGGTCAGTAGAGGAGAAATGGCAGAAGCTCTGGGAAGAGCAGGGCGCCTACCGCTTTGACGAAAAGGACACTGTCAGGCCGCTCTACACCATAGATACCCCTCCGCCCTTCACAAGCGGCGACCTGCATATGGGCCATGTGCTTTCCTACAGCTTCATAGACTTCGCCGCACGCTACAAGAGGATGCAGGGGTTCAACGTCTTCTATCCGCAGGGATGGGACACCCAGGGATTCCCCACCGAGGTCAGGGTGGAGAAGAAATACGGCAGGCTGAAACCGGTCGAATTCAGGCAGAAATGCGTGGAATGGACCCATGAGATGATAGGGAGGATGAAGCTCCAGATGGAGCAGATGGGCTTCAGCCCTGATTGGAGATACCAGTACAGGACCATGGAGCCGGAATATCACGCTAAAGTGCAGCTGTCGCTCACGAAGATGTACAACGACAAGCTGGTCTACAGGGATAAATACCCTGTCTATTGGTGCCCGAAATGCGTGTCAGCCATAGCCAAGGCAGAGCTGGATGACGAGGAGAAGAACGGCATGCTCCACGACATAAAGTTCTCAGGGCCTGAAGGCGAAGAGCTCATCATAGCCACCACAAGGCCAGAGCTCATGCCTGCCTGCGTGGCTGTCCTGTTCAATCCTGCAGACGAGAGGTACAGGCACCTGGAAGGTAAGCAGGTGAAGACCGCCCTGGGCAAGGAAGTGATGATTTTCGCTGACAAGGAAGTGGACAAGGAGTTCGGCAGCGGGCTGGTCATGGTATGCACGTTCGGCGACAAGATGGATGTCGTCTGGATGCACAGGTACAAGCTGCAGCTATATGAGGCGATAGACCAGTACGGCAGGATGAAGAACTCAGGGGCATTGGACGGCCTGAAGGTCGAGGAAGCCAAGAAGAAGGCCCTGGAGCTGATGGGTGACAAGGTCGTCAGGAGCTCGCCGTTGAAGCAGACCGTGAAGGTCCATGACAGGTGCAAGACGCCTGTGGAGCTCATACCGTCCCAGCAGTGGTTCGCCGACATAAAGACCACAGGCAAGCACATCAAGGCTATGGCAGAGAAGATAAGATGGGTGCCTGAGTTCGGCATAAGCTATCTCATAGACTGGGTGGAAGGCGCTGACTGGGACTGGGTGATAAGCCGGCAGCGCGTGTTCGGGACTCCATTGCCATTCTACATATGCGAATGCGGCGCCACCGCAGCTGCAGGCGAAGACGAACTGCCATTCTATCCTGAGAAGGCGAAGGGCAGGAAGTGCAGCTGCGGCAAGGATATGGCGGCCGAGACGAGCACATGCGACTGCTGGGTGGATTCCAGCATAACACCGCTCATCATAGCAGGATGGCCTGACGAGAAGAAGATGGAAAGGTTCTACCCGTCATCCCTGAGGCCCCAGGGCGTGGAGATCGTCCGCACCTGGGCGTTCTACACGATTTACAGGTGCAGCGCTTTGACAGGCATGCCGCCGTTCCAGACCATACTTCTGAACGGCAACGTATTGGCCCCTGACGGCAAGAAGATGAGCAAGAGCCTGGGCAACGTAATCTCACCGGCTGAATTGCAGAAGGATTACCCGACCGATGCCATAAGGCAGTGGGCCGCCTTGAGCGGTGCCATGGCCAAGGACAGGCCATTCAGCTATGAGGACATCAAATACGCGAAAAGCTTCCTTTCCAAGATATGGAACGCGGCCAGGCTGGTGGAAACCTGCGGCAAGCCGAAATGGGAAAAGCATGAATTGTCCATGACGGACAGGTGGATATTGGGAAGACTGAATTCCACCATAAAGGACTGCACGGCCCATATGGAGGCGTTCGAATACCATTATGCCATGAGCAAGATGCAGACGTTCTTCTGGCATGATTTCTGCGACAATTATATCGAGTACATCAAGCACAGGATATATGGCGAAGGACAGACAAAAGATACGGCGATCCACACGATGAATACCGTGCTGCGGGAATTCCTGAAGATACTGGCGCCCATCACCCCGCACATAAGCGAGGAGGTATATTTCGGGCTGTTCGGCAAGAGCGTGCACAGGGAGAGATGGCCGCAGGAGGGCCAGCTTTACGAGGACGATGTCAAGAAGGTGTCTGTGCTCAACGAGATAGTCAGCCAGGT
>JACCLH010000011.1 GCA_013425375.1 Microcaldota archaeon
GCTATCCTGCCGTCCTTGAGCTTCACCTTCTTCGGCAGCCCGAGCGCGCTCTTCATCCGCTCACCTGTAATGCGAGCCGCCGAAGTCGCTGGTTATTATCTCCTTGATTTTCTCCCTCAGCTCGTCCTTCCTCTGCTTCGGGACATCCAGCTTCTCCAACCTGTCCTCCCATTTCGTGAGCGCGCTCACGACGCGGTTGAACGTGCGCTCGTTGTCTGTATAATGCGCATAATCAAGCAACGCATAGAACGCGTATTTGGACTCGCTTTCGCCCAATGTCTCCAGAATCGCCCCGCGCAATATGTGGTGGGCCTCGTTCTCAGTGGATGCCAGGTGGGCGAAATGGTATGTCAGCACCTTGATAGCGTCATCGCTTCCCTTGAACCTCCCCAGCAGCCTTATGATTTCGGTGAGCCCTTCCAAAGACGTGTTATAGTTGAATATCGCCCGGTAGACGTTGACCCTGAGCTGGGACGGGTCCACGCCCGGGTTCTTCATCTTGAAATAGTCCAGCGTGTGCATGATCTTGAGCTCAGCGCTGGTGGCGAGCACCTCGTGTATCATGTAGAGGAGCATCTGCCTGACTGTCTCGTTGCCCTTGGCGTAGATGTCCATGAGCTTGGCCATGGCTTCGTCCTTGGCCTGCTCTTTCACTGCGACAGGGTAGAACTTCAGGGCGAAAAGCGCGTTCTCTATGTCCTTGAGCGTAGCCATCATCTTCTGCTGCTCCTCTGTCTTCTCTGGTTTCGCTTCGCCTTCCTTGGGCTGGGCTTTCGTTTCTGGCGGCTTAGGCGCCTGCGTAGCTGTAAGCTCTTTCTGCCTGGCCGGAGCCTCCCTCGGAGTTCCAGTATCCTCTTTGGCTGTCTTTTTCATGAAAATCACCCGCTCTGATGTCTTTTTTAATTTCTTCTGGCGGATTAATAATCACCATAGGTGATTTGTTGGAAATACTTTTCGCCACGGGCAACAGGAACAAAGTGGAAGAGGCGGTACAGGCCCTGAAACCCAGGGGCATCACCGTGAAGCATTTCCCGTTCGAGCACAACGAGATACGCTCGGACAGCCTTGAGGAGATAGCACGGGAGGCGGTCGGGGTGGCATACCTGAAATGCAGGAAGCCGGTTTTCGTGGAGGATTCAGGCCTTTTCATAGATTCCCTGGGCGGATTTCCTGGCGCATATTCAGCCTGGACATTGAGCAAGCTCGGCCTGGCAGGCATACTAAGGCTCCTGCATGGCGTGGAGGGCCGCTCAGCCAGGTTCGAGGCCTGCGTAGCCTATCACGACGGCACCCAAGTCTCGGTCTTCAAAGGGGTGTGCAAAGGCGCCATCTCCATAGAGCCCCGCGGGAGCTCAGGGTTCGGCTATGACCCCATATTCGTTCCGGAAGGCCGTTCTCAGACGTTCGCTGAAAACATAACATTAAAAAACAAGCTATCGCATAGATATATCTCGCTTCTAGAATTCTCCAAGTCTTTCGTATCTGGGAGCTGAATTGTTCGAATCGAATGGTGTGCACTATGGCAAGATTACACTCAAAGAAGAAAGGGAAATCAGGCACAAAGAGGCCCAAGAGCAGGACCGCTCCGGAATGGACAGCGGTCAAGAAATCCGAGATGACGGACGTCATACTCAAGATGGCCCGCGAGGGCGTGCCGCCGGCGAAGATTGGCCTGGTCCTCAGGGACCAATACGCAGTGGCGAACCTCCGCGCCCAGCTTGGCATGACCCTGGTGCAATTCCTGAGGGCAGAGAAGGTCGCCCCTGAGTATCCTGAGGACCTCCTCAACCTGATAAAGAAGGCAGTGAGGCTCGCAGGCCACCTGAAGATTGCCAAGAAAGACACGCACAATACCGTCAAGCTGGGCCATGTGGAGTCCAAGATACATAGGCTCGTGAAATACTACTCATCGAAGGGCACGATACCCGCGGACTGGAGATACGACCGCGAGAAGGCAGCCCTCTTAGTGAAGTGATGGTGATTATCTGGCTGGCAAGAAGGTAAAAATAGTTGACAAGTGGAAGACGAAGAAATGGTACTCGGTCAAAGCCCCGCAGATCTTCGAGTCAAGGGAGATATGCGAGGTGGTCGCCGCAGAGGACAAGAACCTGACGAACCGGGTGGTCCGCTCCAGCCTGATGGAACTGGGCATGGGCGGAGCATCCCAGATGGCGATGTTCACGTCCCTGCGCTTCAGGATAAAGGATGTGAACGGCAACGACGCGCACACCATGCTGATCGGCCATGAGATAGCGCCCTCATTCATCCGCACGTTCGCGAGGAGAGGCAAATCCCTTATCCACCAGGTGGTGGACGAGAAGACAAAGGACAACGAGAACCTGCGCCTCAAGGTGATAGCGGTCACCGGGGCCAGGGTGAGCGAGAACACCCGCAGGAACCTCAGGAACATACTCGTTGACGAGTGCAGGAAAGCCATCGCAGAGAAGAACTTCGACGAGGTCATGCAGGACGTCATCTACGGCAGGTTCTCATCCAAGATGTTCACCAGGCTCAAGCAGATAACCAGGATGAGGCGCGTGGAAGTCCGCAAGTCCCAGCGTGGCGAGACATTCAAGTAAACCCAGATAATTACGGCATAACCGAGATGGTTTCCCGTTTCGAGTTTTGGGTTTTGTTTTTGCAATCAAACGAGACCGGCAACGGGAAACCGGAAACCACATATGTCGATAGGTTGTTCCTATGATTCCAGGAGGCATGGACCCCAAGAAGATGCAGGCTGTCATGCGGCAGATGGGCATCAAGAGCGAGGATGTCCCGGCATCCAAGGTCACCATAGAGACGTCCTCAGGCGCCATCATAATAGAGGAGCCCCAGGTGGTCCAGATAACCATGCAGGGGCAGAAGTCCTTCCAGATATCAGGCAATGTGCGGACAGAGGACAAGGCCTCAGGCGAAGATGTGAAGATGGTGATGGAGCAGGCGGGCTGCTCAGAGGAGGAGGCGAAGGCCGCGCTGGAGAAGTCCGGCGGCGATATCGCCCAGGCCATCATCATGCTCACAGAAGGCAAGGAATAAAAATCTTGGGCAGGTTAGTGTGGTATGGCTGTGACCCGTGAGATCCTGCTGATAGTGCTGCTTCTCATAGTCATCGCGGTGCTGGTCAAGCTCATAGAATTCTTCCAGATAAACGTCATAGAATCAGATGCGAGCAACTTCGTCCGCGAGGACCTGCACGCGAAATATCCGATGGCAGATATATCTGTGATGACCATCGTGCCCAAATACAACGAGAACGGCGGCAAGTATTTCGAAGTGAAGGCCAGGGTGACCGAAGACGCCGAGACGCCCTGCCCGGAGAGGATGCACATATTCTACAACTATCCTGAGCAGAACTTCGTTCCGCAGACCCCTGAAGTCATCACCCACAACTGCGCGGTATGCATGGAAGGCATCTGCACGATCGCATTCCCTGAGGAAGCAATCATCGCTTCGCACACACTCCAAGGGAC
>JACCLH010000017.1 GCA_013425375.1 Microcaldota archaeon
ATCGTCATGGGATTGCCAGGCGCAGGGAAGTCAACTGTGCTGAAGGGACTTAAGACAGACTACAAGATACAGAACTACGGGGACCTTATGCTGGAGATAGAGAAGAAGGAGTTCGGCATAAAGGACAGGGACGAGATGAGGAAGCTGCCCATCGAGAAGCAGAAGCTCGCGCAGAAGCTGGTCGGCGATGCGCTGGCAAAAGAGAAAGGCAAATTCGTCCTTGACACCCATTGCTCTGTCGCCACCCCATCGGGATTCTATCCTGGCCTGCCATTCGAGCTGCTCAAGAAGCTCAAGGTGGATGCGCTGGTCCTGATAACAGCGGATGTGGGAGAGGTCGCCAAGAGAAGGACCAACGACCCCACGCGCATCCGCGACGTGGATGACGTCGCCCTGCATGACCAGATGAACAAGGCCTATCTGGCTGCCTATTCTGCCTTCACCGGAGCCCCTGCCACAGTGATAAAGAACAAGGACGGCAAGGTGGAGGAGGCGACGGCGCAGCTCCAGGCTTTATTGAAGTGATGCTTATGAAAACCGATGGACGGATACAAAACCGACCGGTGAATGGCGGTCGTGGGTTTTGAAGTGATATCATGCTCGACATCAAATTCATCCGGGAGAACCCTACGGTGGTGGAAGACTCGCTCCACAGGAGGAACTATCCTGAGGACGTCCATGCTCTGCTCAAGGAGATAATGGAGCTGGACGCCCAATGGCGCGGCATAAAGAAGGAGGAGGAAGAACTGCGCGCGGAGAGGAACAGGCTCAGCATGCAGATAAACGACAAGAAGAAGAAGGGCGAAGGGACTGAAAAGGAGATCGCCCGCTCGGGGGAGGTGGCCAAGCGCATCAAGGCCATAGGCCAGGAGACCACCACCCTTGAAGAGCAGATAAAGTCCCAATTGCTTTTCCTGCCCAACCTTCCGCACGAATCAGTGCCTGAGGGCAAAACCGAGGCAGCCAACCCGGAGATAAGGAAATGGGGCGAGCCGAAGCTGGGCCCAAAGGACGTCCTGGACCATCACGAGCTTGGGGAGAGGAGCGGTCTGATAGACTTCGCACGCGGCGTGAAGCTGGCCGAGCACAGGTTCGCGGTGCTTTCAGGGCCCATGGCCAAATTGGAGCGGGCCATAGTGGATTTCATGCTCTCGGTGCAGGTGTCAAGAGGCTACAAGGAGATCGCCCCGCCATACCTGGTCAGCACAAAGACCATGACCGGCACAGGCCAATTGCCCAAGTTCAAGGAGGAGCTCTACAAGACCCAGGACGACCTCTGGCTCATACCGACAGCAGAAGTCCCTCTCACAAATCTGTATTCCGGCGAGGTGCTGGAGGAGAAGGACCTGCCCATAAAGCTCACCGCTTACACCCCCTGTTTCAGGAGGGAGGCCGGTGCCTATGGCAAGGACATCCGCGGCCTCATCCGCCAGCACCAGTTCGACAAGGTGGAGCTGGTGAAGTTCGTGCATCCATCCACCAGCTATGAGGAGCTGGAATCCCTGACAAAAGACGCAGAGCGCATCCTCCAGCTGCTCGAGCTGCCCTACCGGGTGATAGAGCTCTGCAGCGGCGACCTGGGATTCGCGAGCGCCAAGACCTATGACCTGGAGGTATGGATACCGAGCCAGGACCGCTACCGTGAGATATCTTCATGCTCCAACTGCACTGATTTCCAGGCCAGGAGAGCCAACATAAAGTTCCGCTCAAAAGAAGGATTGGAGTTCGTGCACACGTTGAACGGGAGCGGGATTGCGGTGGGCAGGACCCTGGTAGCCATACTGGAGAACTACCAGGAAGACAAGAAGACGATAAGGATACCAAAGGCCCTCCAGGACTTCATGGGCGAGGAGACGATAAATTTCTAGGCGGCTGCCCTGAGTTTTTGCTTCTTGTCCTGTCCCCCGTTTGCTGCCGCGGGTGGCTTGGCCGCTTTCGCGAAAGCGCCCACCTTCGCAGCGCCGTAAGGATCGACGTCTCTCACGTTGTTCTTTATGCCGCCGAAAGCCGGGTGCTCACCAAGCGCTTCGCTATCAGTGACGAATCCCTTTTTCTCTAGGTCTTCCTTCCTGTCTTTAAAGGCGCAGTGCCCTTCCAGGAACTCATCGCGGTTTTCCTCCGGTATGGTGAGGAACGCATTGCCTATGCCGACTATATAGTGCTTCATCCGGTAATTAGTGATTATCTCATCGCGCATATCCTCACCCGCATAGACCTTCTTTTCATCCCCTTCAGAGCAGTTGAACAGAGAGCGGAACTCGCCCAGCTTCACCTTGTCTATGCCGAGGTCCTCCAGAATCTCAGCGATCAAAGCAGGGTGTTTGAAGATTGTGGTGTACCAGTCGCCGATGACAAGCACGCCGTCAGCCGCCAGTCCCTCCCTCAGCGTATCAAGGTATGTGGGGAATATCATGTGGTGGAATACCGCGTTTGAGTATATGATGTCGCTCTCCCCCTCATTGAGCCTTCCAAGGAAATCATGGTTCGTGCCGCTGACCATGGTGATGCTGACCTTGTGTTCTTTGTTGATACGGTGCCCCTTCTTGTCCTTGCCGTTCCCCTTGAGGCTGTTGACAGCGTTCCAGGCATTCTCCCCGGAAGGCTCGACCAGCATGAATTCACATCTCTCGGCAAGCTCGAAAGCGCCCTCATTGCATATGGCATCAAGAACCGCGCTGGTGGTCTCGCCGTCTCCGGATCCGATGTCAGTCAGAAAGAACTGCCTGGTCTTGTCGGCCTTAGCCAGGTTCATGAGCAGTTCCACCACTATCTTGCCTACCTCCACATTCAGGTGGGAATTATCAACCGGGAAACCGGCCTTCCTTGTGGCCTCCTTTATGGTGTCGAGCGTTACCTTCGCAGCCCTTTCCCAGCCTTCGAAATACTTCTTCAGCGAGAGTGCTTCGAATCCGGCTTGGTTATCATCACTGAGCTCGAAGCCGAAATTAGGGAGATAATGCGCGCTTATCTTAAGGAGGCTTCCAGTAGGATAGCTCAGCCCGCGGGTGATTCCCTGCACGAACCCGTCTAATATGACGACATCCTCAATAGTCCGGACCCGAAGCATTTCCATCTGCTCACCCCGGAGGATGTGTCTGCCGCTTCTTGAGAGCGATCATCACCGAAGCCCTGTCGGTTTCCGGAATCATGTGGATTGGATTGGCATGGATTTTGGCGCTCGGAAAGGCCTTCCTTATCTTATCCATATCCAATGTGAAACCTCTCTCTTCCATGAGCTCCTGCCTTTGTTTCGAGGTGTCGAAGGCGCTGAGCACGTAATGCCTTGATTTCATGGCCTTTGTAGAAGGCGACGTGAGTATCTCATTATAGACGCTCGCCCAATACTCCTGGTGGTCGATGGCCGCGCTTGACTCCTCAGCGTTCATCTCTGGCAACGGCTCGCGTAAGGAATTTTGGAACATGTCCTCCAAAAGCCGCCGCTTAGCCGGTTCTGCCCCTATCCTTTCCAGAAGCCTGAGGAGCAGACGTGGATGTGCTGAGAGCGAGGAATGCCAGTCCCCGGATATGACCGCGCCTTTCTTGGCCAGCCTCTCGTGGATCCATTCCAGAAGGTCCCCGAGGAAAGGTTTCTTATGCATATGGCAGAGGGAGAAGATGATGTCAAACTTCGCGGTCGTGGCAGAAGCGAGGCACTGCTCATCGTTCTGCTGCGCCAGTTCTATGCCGGCAGGTCTGTATGGCTTTAAATTATACGCGGTCCTTTCCAGTTTCTCCTGCGAATAATCCACAAAATGGAAATGCATACGTGAGAGCAGGTCATCGGAACCCTGCGCGTGGAGGGAGGAAGCGAGCGAAATGCTGGTTTTCCCGTATCCGGAAGCCAGTTCGCATATATGGAACTCCCGGTCTGCGCCATCAAGCGCAGTGAGAACCTCTCCTGCCAGATGCACCATGACGCGCGCCATGCTGTTCCTCAGCATCGTGCTCCAGTTAGTGGTTTCCATGCCCTCTATGGTGCTGTCATTTTTCATCTCTATGTAATCTCTGCGCCGGAATTCATCCCCAAGCGCCTTTATCTGCGGCTTGTTCTCTTCGGTGAGCCCGATCCTCCACAGCCTGAAAGAAGCGCTGTTGAGCCTTGTCAGGCTTCCAGTCCTGATGGGCAGCCCTTTGGTTATCTCCCAAAATTCCCTGTCAAACCTCTCAATGTCGCTGAAATCAGTGAAAATGGTTCCCGGCTCATGAAGGGTGTAAAGCATCTTCTGCTGCCCTCCATTGCCTTCACATTCATTATTGCTCATAATACCACATATTTTATTATGTTACCATATGTTTATAAATGTTGAAACTATTGATTTGAGAAGGATTGCGGGATTGAAGCGGCATCTTTACCCAGGCTGCTATAAAAACCCGTATGTGGCATTCCCTGTGTGGTTTCCCATGAGCGCAGATTCTTCTGCAGGAGCCCGGACGGCTCTATAATCTATACCACTGACGGCAGCTTCATCTTCGCAGAGAAGGATGGCGTGGTCATGCGGCTGGACATGTTCGCAGGCCACTACTACAAACTCAGGCCCTATAATGGCGTGCCTGTCCTCGAGGTGGATGGCCTCAGGATGCAATTGGTGAAGGATTTCAGGACTCCGCTGGATTATTCCAATGAGGTCGTCAAGGGGCTGCATATACCGGAGAGCAAGGGCGCCGCGCCTGACACGTCCGTGGCGCTCGACACCTGCATGGGCCTTGGTTATACTGCCATCGCGCTCGCGAAGAAGAGCGGAGTGAAGATGGTGGTGACATGCGAGCTGTCCGAGGCTGTCATCACACTGGCGAAATGGAACCCGTTCAGTGACATGGTGTTCGCGAAAGGCAGCAAGATAGTCCTGATGGAGGGGAGCATCGCAGAGCGCATCAAATCGTTCGATTCTGGGATGTTCTCTTATATAATACACGACCCGCCCCGCGTCTCGCACGCTCCGGAACTCTACTCATCTGCTTTCTATGCCGAACTTTATCGTGTCTGCAGGAAAGGGGCGAGGATTTTCCATTATGTCGGCTCTGTCGGGAAGACGAAGGGCAGGCGGATAGACCGCGAGGTCGAGAAGCGCCTCTCTGCCGCAGGCTTTACTGGAATCCGATACGTGCCGAGGCTGCAGGGCATGTTCGGGACTAAATGAAAACAGGAAAATAGAAAGGTCAAATAAAAAGGGAAGTTGGAAAGAAACCGCAGGTCAAACAAAAGGGAGATTCAAAAAGAACCGTAGGTCAAAACAAAAAGGAGGTTAAAAAGGAACCTTGGTTCCTTTTACTCCATGAAGAACTGCGCAGTGGGCGGGTCCGGCTTCTCGCCTTTTCGTTCCCTTATCTGCCTCACGATTTTGGCCACCAGGTCTTTCGGCATCATGTGATACCCGGCATACTCCTGGTACCAGATGGCCCTTCCCTGGGTGACGCCGCGCAGGTCATTCGCGAATCCGAACATCTCAGCCACCGGCAGCAGGGTTATCACGGTCGCGTTCTCGCCTTCCTGCTGCATGTCAACAAGCTGGCCCCTCCTTCCGTTGGTCAGGGTTATCACGTTGCCAGCATATTCCTGCAGGGTGTTTATCAGCACCTTCTGTTTGGGCTCCAGCAATGACACGCCTGCGGTGAGCATGGCAGCATACATGGCCCTCTTGGCCGTGGGGATCATCTGGGCAGGCCCGCGGTGGATGTTGTCCTCGTGCAGGGTCGCATCCACCAGTCTCACCTTTATGCCGCTCATCTTCTCCTTGGCTAACGGACCCTGGTCCAAAGCCTCCTCGAATCCCTGGATGAGCAGCTCCTCCACCTCGTTGAGGTACTGGATACCCTTGGTCGAGTCTATGAACACGCTGGAGTTGTGGATATCATAGATGCTCTTGGCATCCTCGCGGTCCATGCCGAGCTCCACGAGCTTCTCCCAGACCTCCCTTCCCTTGGGCCGGCCTTCCTTGACCACGCCGTCGATGATGGCCTGGATTATCTCCGGCTCAAGCGGCTCCACTGTGACCTTTATCTTGTTGTGCTTGTTGGGCGACTTGCCCTCAACAACAGGAGACCCGCCGAGCAGGGCTTCCCTATACACCACGATGGGCGGCGATGTTATGATAGGCACCTTCTTCTCGTTCCTTATCTTGTATTCCACGATCTCCAGGTGCAGCTCGCCGTTGCCGCTTATCAGGTGCTCTCCGGTCTCAGCCAGCTGGATTTTTATGGTCGGGTCCTCCTTGGATATGCTCCTCAGGGCCTCGATCAGCTTGGGCAGGTCCTTCTGCTCCTTGACTTCAATGGACTTGGTGATGACCGGTTCGGAATAGTGCTTTATCTGCTCGAACGGCTCAATCGGCTCAAGCGATATGGTCTCACCGACATAGACGTCTTTCAGGCCGACCACTGCCCCGATGTTCCCTGCACTGATCCTTTCTGCCGCGACCCGGTCCGGTCCCATGTAGATTCCTACTGACTGCACCTTGGCATACATCTTCTTGGAATGTATATAGAGCTGGACGCCTTTCTCCACGGTCCCTGAGAAGAACCTGATGACCGCGACCTCCCCTGCATGCTCGTCATACACGACACCGAAGCATACGCCGATGGGCTTCCCTCTCGGGTCGCAGGCGGTCATGGACTTGCCTGCCTCGGAATTCATATCTCCGTTCTTCCACAGCACCGGGATACGGTAAGGCTGGGCCACATTGGGCGGCGGCAGGTGGGTGATTATTATCTCAAGGAGCACATCATCCAGCGGGCTCTTCTCCACCAGGTACTTATGGTCCCCGGCCACGCACCTGTCGTACATCTCCTTGAACGAGATATCGAACTTCTTCATGGACTTGATAGACAGCGCCCACTTGTTGTATGCTGTTCCGAATGCGACGTTGCCCGTGTTCACGTCTATCAGCCAGTCATTCACCTTGTCCGGCGGCGCGTTGGCGGATATGATCTTGTTGACCTGGGTGATTATCTTCAGGAACCTCTGCTGCATGCCGTTGGAGTCCAGCTTCAGCTCGTTTATCAGCCTGTCTATCTTGTTGATGAACAGCACAGGCTTGGCCCTTTCCTTGAGCGCCTGCCTGAGGTTGGTCTCGGTTTGCGGCATCACGCCTTCCACAGCATCCACGACCAGGCAGATGCCGTCCACTGCCCTCATGGCCCTGACCACGTGGAAACCGAAGTCCACGTGGCCCGGCGTGTCTATCAGGTTGATGAGGTGGTCCTTGCCTTCGAAGTTGAAGCCGAGCGATACGTCGGCTGATTTGATGGTGATGCCCCTCTCCTGTTCCTGGATGTCGAAATCAGTCCATCTCTGGTCTCCTGCGAGCTCCTTGGAGATAAGCCCTGCCCTGGCGATGAGCGAGTCTGTGAGCGTGGTCTTGCCATGGTCCACGTGGGCCACGATGGCTACGTTGCGTACCTGGTCGATACTCTCCATCATCTTCTGTACTTCTTCAACTACGAATTCCTTTCGTGCCATAAAAATTTCACCTTTGTCTTCATGTCTCGAAATTTTTATAATTGACCGAAACGTCGGTCAATACTATATATCTACACCTGAGAAACCAGAATTTCTTCTAGGGACTAGTGACGTTAATCAGATGGGAAAAGAATATAAATATAGGACAGGGGATAGTAGGGCCTTTGCTGAACCATTGTTTATGCCCTATTGGTCGCGTTCGGCATTTTTGAAAACAAAAACGCCCTCAAAGCGAACGGCGTTCCGTTCGCTACGGGCAATTTTTAAGAAAAAACGCCCTCGACGGGATTGCCAGCGCCTTTTTACCGCCCGTTTTTTGGGCGCTTTTTTACTAAAAAAGCGCATTTGAACCCGCCCGACAACCTTTCTTCTGCGTTTTTTACAGCCCGTTTTTTACTAAAAAACACAGCCGGAGGGTTGTGTCCTATCTGCCGCGTTCCATCGCAACAGTATGCGATGTCGCGCGTATCCAGGCTAGACGACGAGGGCAGCTTAGTACAGACTTATGTATTCTCATTCTTAAGGTTTTCTAGGTGTTCCCCAGCCATTCTAGGACACGTGGAAGCCAGCCATTCTAAGGCCATGCGGCGTTCAGCCGCAAGCTTTCCGGTTCCTCTGGAACCGAAAACCACGTGAGCCGGGGACTGCATTTCTAAGATACGCGGAGCAAGGGTCATCCTGAGCGTTAAGGAAAAAGAAGGGATAAAAAAATGAAAAAATCAGAGTGTGTTCAGCATCTCCTGCGTCTTGTAGTACATGTACAGGATTGGCAGGCCGAAGAGCCAGCAGAAGAATATGCAGATGAGCAGGTAGATGGTCGCTCCCATCGGGTAGCCTGCCGCGCCCTTCTTCTTTGCCGCTCCTTCCACATCACCCATGAACTTCCATACAATGTAGATGTTGACCAGCGGGATGAAGCACAGAATCAACTGGATAATCGGGTTGTACGTTGCCTTGGTGGCCGCCTTGAACTCATCGAACCACTTGTAGATGAGGTAGAGGTTCACCAAGGGTATTATCCCCATTATAACTGCCATTATCGGGCTTCTTGCCATAAATAAATCACCTGCCTTAGACCCACGTCTAATGCTTTTAAAGTTTGCGCTAGGTGTGTGACACACTCCCAGGGCTGAAGCCCGCTATGGGAATGGGTGCGAAAGGCGGCAATCGTGTTCGTCGCAACGAACACGGTGCGCAGGGAACAGCGGTTCCCTGCCGCCTGCGGGGTGCGCTCTCTGCAATCAGATGCAGGCCGCGCACCCTGGGAGTGTGAGAAAGAGAGAAAAAAATATAATGGCGCTTTCCGGCGGGATATTTTTAATCCTGACATGGTAGCTACATGTGAGGTGTATCATGAAATCTGTCAAATATAGCTCGGCATACGAAGAGAAAGCGAGCAGGATCGAGCTGCTCATACGGTTCGTCTGGATGATACCTGTGGGCTTCGTCAGCTTCTTCCTGAGCATCATCTACATTTTCGCTTACATGCTCCAGTTCCTGCATATACTGGTTCTGGGCAAGAGGCACAAGGTCCTGCACGACTGGATATTCAAGTACATGGCTTACTACACCAAATTCAACAGCTACTTCGTGCTCCTGACCGACGAAAGGACTCCGATAATGCCAGAGGACTGATCTGAGCAGCCAATCCGGACAAATCTCTCTTTTTTCACTTCACATTTTTTCTTCCAACCCGCTCTGGGCACAGCTCGTCCATAGGAGCACAAATGCTCGCAAAAATTTGTGCGTAGCGGAAATCCGGTAGGATTTCCGATACAATAAAAACAAGAAAAAGCGTAATTACCTAGCACTCCTCGACATGCGTTCTGTCTCATCGCGCTTCTTCATGGCATAGCTCGCCTGCATGTCGCCCTTGGCAGTGGACATTATCTCAGCCGCAAGAGCCTGTGAGAGCGATTTGGGCTTGTTGAACGAGCCCATCAGCGCCGCGAGCGAGATGTTGCGCAGGGCCATGTCCAGCCTTCTCGTGGCCGATACGTCCACCGCTATCTGGTAGCTCACGCCGCCGTGCGACACCCGGGTCACATCCTCGCGGGGGGCCGCGTTCTCAAGCGCCCTGATGAGCACCTGGATAGGGTTCTCCTTGGTCTCGGCTTCCACGATGCCCAGCGCCTCCTCTACTACCCTGAGCGCATGGAGCTTCTTGCCCTGCATCCTGCCATGGGTCCTTATGACCTTGCCGGATGTCTTCTCGCCGGTTCCGCCCCTCATGAGCTTGTTGGCCAGCCTCTCCACGACGTTTATCTGGGTCTTGCCCAGGACTTTCTTGGAGTGCCTGCCAAACGTGTGCGGCACAAGAATCGGCTTGAGCGATATGTTCTGGGCCAGGCTGAGATCCTTTATCTGGATGTTTTCCACAGAGTATTTGCCGAATAGCTTATCGGTCATGGTATCATCTCTTGGCCTTCTCCTTCCGGCCCTTCCTGAGCATCTGGAGGTCGATGTTGTTCACAGAGACAACTTTGTACCTGACTCCGGGTATGGAGCCCATCTGCCCGCGCTGGGAGCCTCCGAGCCCTGCGAGGATGACCTCGTCGTGCTCGTCTATGAACGTTATCGCTTTGTCCCTGACGGCATGGGCAGTCACGACCTTGCCGTTCTTCAGGAGCTGGCACTTCACGCATTTGATAAGTCCTGAGTGGGGCTGCTTCTGCTCCAGCACCACCTTCTCCAGTACGATGGCCTTGGCCTGCGGCGCACCTTCGAGAGGGTCGAACTTCTGCTTGAGCCTGAGGGCCCTCCTCTTCCATCTCTTGGAGAGCCATTTGTGTTTCCTGCGCTTCCTCTGCAAATTCCTTCCTGCGAATTCACCATTGCCCATTAATCCACCTAAGTAAAATTACGTCTGACTATAGAGGTCAAGGATAGTGCTGGATAGGGTTTATAAATATCACTTCTTCGCCCTTATCTCCCTTCTCTTCGGCCTCATGTACGAGGAACCGCAGTTCCTGCACTTGTCAACGGTTCGCCTGTTCCTTGTCTTGCATTTCCTGCAGATGTTTATCTCTGCAAGCCTAGCGTCTGCTTCTGGAAATTTACCCATTGGTTAACACCCAAATTAGGGATAATGGTCTAACCTATGCGGCGCATTGTTTTTAAAGTATCGCTCCTCGCCGTCACCCGAGCAGGGCGTTGAACAGCAGTCCTGTCAGGATGAACGAAACCGCCAGGATCAGCACGAATGCCGCGAGCAATTTGGGCTTCAGCACCCTCCTCAGGATTATCATCTCAGGGAGCGAGAGCGCGGTCACGCTCATCATGAACGCGAGCGCAGTGCCCAGTGCCATGCCCTTGGCCATCAGCGCCTGCACGATGGGGATTGTCCCTGCTGCATTGGAGTATATGGGTATCCCTATCGCCACGACCAAAGGCACTGCGAGCGGGTTGTCCGGCCCTGCGATGTCGGCAAGGAAACCCACAGGCACGAATCCGTGTATGAACGCTCCGGCCGCTATGCCCAGCACTATGTAAGGGAAGACCTTGGTGACTATATTGACAGTCTGGCTCTTGGCGAAATAGAATCTTTGCTTCCAACTGAGCTTCGGCTCCTTTATCTTCTTGGAGCGTTCTTTATAGACGAAATCCTCGACCTCGCCCTCAAGGTTCATCCTGCCTATCACTATCCCTGCGACTATGGCCACAAACAGCCCTGTCCCGATATAGAGCGCGGTCACCTCCCATCCGACCATTCCGAGCAATAGCGCTATGGCGACCTCGTTCACCATCGGGCAGGATATCAGGAACGAGAACGTCACTCCGAGCGGCACGCCTGCCTCCACAAAACCGATGAACAGCGGGACAGCAGAACATGAGCAGAACGGAGTCGGCACCCCCAGCAGCGCAGCTAGCACGTTACCTATGCCTTCTTTCCTGCCGCCCAGCAGTCTCTTGACCTTGGGCGGCGTCACGAACGTCCTGATTATGCCGACCAGGAAGACCATGATTATGAGCAGGAGGGTGACCTTTATGGTGTCATATATGAAGAAGTTCAGCGCCTCGGCCAGCGCATCTCCTGGCGCCATGCCAAGCAGCTGGAAAACGATATAACCAGCGAAATCCTCAAGCGGTCCTGCAGCCATCATATCAGCTCCAACATCCTCTTGACCTTCGGGTCAGACACGCGGTAGATGCACTTCCTGCCCTCTTTCCTGCATGATAAGATGCGGGCCGCCCGGAGCTTCTTCAGCTGGAGCGACACTGTCGGTTGCGCTTTCTTGACCATTTCAGGCAGTTCGCATGCGCACCGCTCGCCTTTGAGGAGTATCCTGACGAGTTCGAGGCGAGTCTGGTCCGATAGCGCCTTGAAGATGCGTGTGTCCATGAAATATTTACAGATGTAAATATTTATATTGATAGCGAAAATGCAAAATCGGGACCATCGCCCAAACCAACCAAGTGAACTACCCACGCCTAAAGGCGTGGGCTTCCTGTTTCATTGAAGATACTTGCTCATTATGTTTATAATGAGTAGGGGTTTCTTCTCCACAGGTTTGACTTCCGGCAGTTCCTGCCGTAGTTGTGAGCTTCTGCTCACGACTATCTTGAGAACGATTCGTCGTTCTCAAAGTAGCTCTTGCGAGTATATTTATCGCCGCATTGAGGTCTCTCGGCATCTCTGCCCCGCAAGGACAGAAATGCCACCTCTCAGCAAGCGCTTTCTTCTGCACCAGACCGCAACTGCTGCACGTCGACGTGGTATGGGCAGGATTGACAAATACTACTTCGCAACCAGCTTCTTCCGCTTTGTATGCGAGCATGCT
>JACCLH010000058.1 GCA_013425375.1 Microcaldota archaeon
ATCCCAAAAGCCCTTCTTTCCTGGATGAACGGCGAGAGTATCTTGATGTAACGCGGAGTCACTACGGCCCTGCAGTTATCGCGTTTTTCTCCATCGGGTTTTTCTGCATCTTTAGGATCTGTAAGCCGTGATATATCTGCAGGGTCTATAAACAGGCCGATCCCGGGTAGGCCTATCGCTTCTTTTGGGATATATCTGGCAGGCAGAACCCATCCTGTCTTGGAATCTACTGCATCATAGCCGGAGACGAATACTCCGCCCTTTTCCGGATAGGCGAGCACCCCCTTTACCCACACCATGCCAGAGGATGGGGATTTTATCTTTGTCACCTTGCCCGGCGCCATGCCCGGCTGTTGGGCGCTTTTTTCAGCTTCGGCCAGATGGCCAGGAGGAAGCTTTGACGCTGCTTTCATCTCATCTGCAGCGAGCTTCCATGCTTCAAGATAGCCTGCCATGCCCAGGTGTAGTTTTACCGTTGGCCCCTTCGCCTGCACTGTGTCCTGGTGCTGTGCGCTTGCCTTTTTCGATTTTCCAGCTTCGGCCAGATGACGGTCATAAAGACTGATTGACGCCAATTCCATGCCGCGGTCTGCAGCGAGCTTCCACGCGGCAAGATAGCCTGCCCTTTCAGAACGGGAAACCAGCACTTTCTGAATTATGCTGGATCTTGAAAGGGTTTGCACTCCACCGCCATTTGCTTCCATTCTGGACAAAGTGCATTGGAGTGTTTAAAAAATGTTGTAACACCAGGATTTGCGTCTTGATTAGTAATCCTGGCGACGTGACTCAGTTGGACTGCATCTTCATCTTCTTAAGCAGCTTGTTCTTTTTCGGGCCATCCACCAGCGCGTGCTCAAGCACTTCCACGATGTTGTCCACCTGGACCACTTCCACAGGGCGCTGCCCCTTCAGATATACGTCCTGGGCATTCGCCTTGGGGATAAGGACCTTCTTCACGCCCGCCTCTATGGCCGCCTCTATCTTGGCTGTCACGCCGCCCACAGGCATCACCCTGCCCCTCACGTCTATGGAGCCGGTCATGGCGACTTCCTGGCGGACAGGTATCTCCGCGAGCGCTGATATGACGGCAACCGCTGTGGAGATTGATGCGCTGTCGCCCTCCACGCCCTCATAGGTCTGGAGGAACTGGATGTGCAGGTCAGTGCGGGCTATGGCTGTGCCTATGTATTTCTTGAATATCGCCGAGACGTTGTCAACCGCCTCTTTCGCTATCTGGCCGAGTTTCCCTGTGGCGATGACACGGCCTTCGCTCCTTGACGCTGCCGGCGTGGCTTCCGCGACTATGGGCAGGACAAGGCCTGCGCGCGAATCGCCGAGCACGGCAAGGCCGTTGACGCGCCCGATGGCAGAGCCTGTGGTGACTATTGTCTGGTATTCCTTCTTGTGCTCTATCATCTTGGCGCCCAGCTGGCTCTCTATGGACTTGAATATCTTCTTGGCTTCTGTGACTTCGGACTTTGTGACGACGCTGATGCCCTTCTCCCTGGCGATGTCCCCTGCGGCACGCACAAGGCCGCCGAGCTCCCTCAGGTTGAGGGTGAATCTTTTCCTCCTGCCTGCCATCTTCCTGGCTTCCTCGATTATCTCATTGACAGCCTCGGAATCGAAATGCGGTATCTTCCCGTCCCGCTTTATCTCCTGTGCGATGAACCTGACGAGCTTGTCCTCGTTCTCCGGAGTGTCCTCTATGGAGTCCTCGACATAGACCTCGTATCCAGCGCCCCTGATGCGCGAGCGGAGGGCCGGATGTATCTGGCCCATGTCAGGAAGGTTGCCTGCGGCGACCAGCACGAAATCGCTGGGCACAGGCTGGGTTCGCACAAGGGCGCCTGAGCTCATCTCGCTCTGGCCTGTGATTGGATACCTCTTCTCCTGCATGGCGGTGAGTATCTCCTGCTGCCAGTTCAGCTTCATTGATGCTATCTCGTCTATGAACAATACGCCCTTGTTGGCCCTGTGTATCGCGCCAGCCTCTATGCGCAGATGGGCAGGGGTGCCGAGGCCGCCTGAGTTGCACGCAAGGACTCCATTGGCGAAAAGATTGCCTGATTCCGTGGTGATATTGTAGACCGGACCGGAATAATCGATGATAGAATCATTGAATGACAGCTGTTCCCCGCAGAGGATCTTCTGGAGGACGGTTTCAGAGACCCTGAGGGTAGAATGGATATACCTGCTGCTCCTGCCAGCGACGACCATGCTTGAATGCGACTGCTTCTTCCTTTCCAGGACATTGGCTATGGCAGAGACGATCCGCTCGGCCTTCGCATCCGAGTATCTTATGGGTATCGCGCTGTGGAAGCAGGATAGATTCTCTATATCGGACGCTATTATGAGCCTCCAAATGAACCGGCCCTTCCTGAATTCGTTTTCGTTTATGTTCGGTGAGGTCCGCACACCGCGCGAGTTCAGATAATGAGCGACGCGATTGAGAAGCCCGATGCGGTTGCCTTTCAGGGACATGTCGCCTGCAAGCCCGATACCGAACGCCTGTATCTTGTTCTGCTCAGGGGAGAAACGGGGGCTGCAGAGCTCGTTCCCCAGGAGTGCGCCGAAAAATTCCTCTTCGGTTTTTTTGCTCAAATGGATCCAGGAAGGAATCTGGACTTCCTTGTTTTTCCTTCCCAGCGGAGCGCCAAGGGCCAAAAAGAAGCGCACGACATCGCGATTGGTGTTCCAGACGCACATCCCGGTGCTGTTTATGCCGCTGATGTGCCTTTCGAAGTTTCTGCCGATACCATCGCCAAATATGGCGATCAGGTCCCGCGCATATTGGTTGAGCGATTCCTCTTCTGAGGATGAAAGGAATATCGCGTTCATGTTAGAGAAAACGCCGCCATCCCCTAATGTGGTGCCAAGGATGCGGGCAGCAATCGGCGCAAGCTCACTATCGGCAAAGAAAGGCAGGAGGCCAAGCTTTTCCAGCCGCTCAACAGTGCGCACTGCATTGGGCTTGTTGATGGCTTTGTTCCACCACCTCGTCTGGCCGGCCTTTATGCCAAGCATCTTTGCGATTCTCTTGTACCCGAAGGAAGGATTCTCTCTTTTTATGTCTATGAATCTGAAATAATTATGAGCTGCTTTTTGATCATTTTCGGAGAATGTTGCGATTATCCCCTCGCGGGTCAGGATCGACTCCTGCCGGATGATAAGGTTTTCAGATCCGTTAAGAGATGCCGATTCCACGTAATGACCGTTGGCGCAGATTTTGTGCTCCGGAGTCACGACAAGCCGCCCTGAACCTGAATTTATGCAATGCATCCTGCCGGCGTGGATGCGCCGGTTCACGCAAAGGATACGGACGGGCTGCACTTTGCCGTCCTTATGGCCGAGCGTATAGAGATTCTCTCCTTCAGGCAGGATAAGCCCCTCATATTTTTCATCCCGCTGGATACGTTCGGGATACTTGGCCAAAAGCCCTTCGACGAGCTGGTCAAGCGAGGACGTGGAGCGCTTGCCATCTTTTATTATGTAAGCCGCAGTTGAAGGGAAAAAGCATTGAAGCGGATCATGACGAACGTCCCCGAGAAGCGCCCCTGCCCTTGAGCTGGTGGCGTCCACGAACGGCGCTGTGGATTTCTCGCTGTTGTCAACTATGAGCTTGGGAGTGGAGGTCTCCACTGTCATGAACCTCTTGCCCAGGCCGGCCGTGGCGTTGGATATCACATAGAGCAGGCCGAGGCCCAGTATGGTCACTACCGCGAGCATCTTCACGCTCTCCTCTATCTCTGTGGAGAGAATGACCGCCATGATGACAATGCCGAGAAGGCCTATGACGATGATGGATGACGGCCCCTTGGTCTCCTCTTTCGGCTTCTGGAAGTTGGCTATCCTCCTGCCAAGGCCGTTGCGCAGGGATTTCACCAGGACCTCCCTGTTTTCTGACTTTTTTATCTTCTCCAGCTCTTTCTGGGAATAGCATCTGCTGAGCTCCCTGTGGCGTACAAGATAATCATAGGACGGGTGCGTCTTGACGATCCGCACCAGGGGCTGGTTCTCGTTGTTCTGGTTCGGATAGACCAGCACGTCCTCCAGCTCCTCCACCTGCATGAGCTCTGCCATGGCCTGAGCGAGCATGGATTTTCCTGTGCCTGGCGGGCCGATGAGCAGCACGTTGCGCTTCTGCCTTGCCGCCTTGCGGACGATGTCCACAGCCTTGTCCTGGCCGATGACCTGGTCGATGAGCTTCTCTGGGACAGGCACATCAGCAGTAGTCTTGAATTTCACGGTGATTATGGGAGCGGAGGAGGTATAAATTACTTTCCCCAAATGCCTGCGACCCGGAAAACAAAAAACAGACAACCCGGAACCCGCGAAACCCGAACGATACGCGAGCGAACGGATTTGCTTTTGGTTATGTTTTTCGTTTTGTTCGCGCTTTTTCGGGTTTGCTGCTTGTTTTTATGAAACGATGCGCACGTCCCTGAACGCTATCCTCGGCGCGATGAGCGGACCGTATGTCTTCTGATTGGCCTCCATCGCCTCGATATTGGCGAACATGTCGAAAAGGTTCGCTGTCAGCATGAACCCCTTGATGGGCTTGCGCTCGCCGTTCTCCACCAGGAACGCCACGCTGGCCTCAAGGCCTATGTCCCCTGTGGTGAGGTTGGCGGTGTGCGAGCCGTGCGCATTATGCAGCTCGATGTGCCTCCCGATATCCGCCAGGTCCTTATGGTCTCCGGGAGACAGGACTATGTTGGACGAGCTTATGGAAGGCGGGGTATTGTAGGAAGGCCGAGAGCACGCCCCGGCTTCCGACACGCCTTCCAGGGCCGCGGTCTCGCGGTCATAGAGGAATGACCTGACGACGCCTTCATCCACCAGCACGCGCCTGGCAGACGGGGTACCTTCATCGTCGAAAGGCCTGGCGCCTATGGCAGGCGCGAGCCCGTCCTCTGCTATCGTCAGCTTTTCCGAGAACATCTTCCTGCCAGGAACGAGCCTTGTTATCGCCCTGCGTTTCCAGTCCCCTGAGAATGACGGCAGGAATGCATCCAGCAGGCTCTCCAGCGCAGGAAGCTCGGCCACCACGGTGTAGGTCCCGCCCTCGGGCTTTTTGGCGCCGTGCATCGAGCGGGCCATGTCCGCTGCCTTGAGGCCTGCATCGGAGATGTATTCTGGCCTGCGCGTGGATGATAGATAGGAGAAGCCGAAGCCGTCGGCATGCAGGCATTCGATATAGACCGAGACTGTCGTCTTCCTGTATTCTCCTGAGAACCCTGCGCTGTTCTCCAGCTTGACGGCCGTGCTGTCCAGCGAGGAGATGACGCGGGGCATGCCACCGAACGATGATGCGGATGCCTTGGCGATCTCCACATAGTCCTTGAGCGCAGCGAAGTCCGAAGGGTCCAGGGCAGGGTCATGGATATCAGGCATGGCGGAGCTTTCCTGCGGGCAGAACGAGAATGTGCTCCTGACCGAGAAGCGGGCCATCTTCGCGGCTTCCTCGACCGCCTTCGGGATATCCTCCTTTTTCTGGCAGTATGCGAACCCGAGCCGGCCATCCTGCAGCACGCGGATGCCGTGGCCGCAGGCAGAATGCGACTCCTTTATCTTGAGCTCGCCGCCTGTGAAGGCCAGGCTGGCATAATCAGAGCGGTAGGAGTATATCTCATGCTCGGGCATACGGTTTTAATTGGCGCGCGGCATTTTAAATTATGAGACTTTTCATCGCGGTTCCGGTTCCGCAGGACATCAGGGAGAATGTGGCGGCCCTCGGCAAGGAGATAGCGCAGGAAGGCGTGGTCCCTGTCAAGCCAGCGAGCATGCACATGACCTTGAAGTTCATCGGAGAGGTGGATGAAGCGAAGCTGGGCGGCATGAAGGAAAGGCTCGGTGAAGTGAGCTTCAAGGACTTTGATTGCGCCTTGAAGGGGGTCGGCGTCTTCCCGAACGAGCAGTATATCAAGGTGGTCTGGGCCGGCGCAGAGAGCGGCGGTGCGCTGGAGGCGCTGGCCAAGGCGATAATAGAGGCGATGCGCGGTTATGACGGCCATGACGAGAGGTTCTCTGCCCACCTGACGATAGCAAGGGTGAAGAGGAAGGTGGACCTGAAGGCCTTCCTTGAGAAACACAAGGACGATTCGTTCGGCTCTTTCACAGTGTCATCGTTCCATCTTATCCAGAGCGTGCTGAAGCCAGAAGGCCCGGAATACTCTGTGCTGGCTTGTTTTGAGGCTGAAAAGTAACCTGACTTCGCTATTTCACTTCTTCCGGTCATTCGTGGCCCTACTCCGATAGACTACACTGATGTCGTCTCCGTCCATACTGGGGCTCCATCGGCAGACGCGGCCATACCCAGGTCGTTACTGACGAACTCAGGAAAGTAAGAAAAAGCAGGAAAAAGATAAAGGGGAAAAGAAAGGTAAAAAGGAAGAATCAGCCGCAGCTGGCTGAGCCGGTGGTTGTCCCGCTGGCAACCGCTCCGAGACCTGCGGCTTCCTGGTCGGTCCTGAGGGTCGTGTTGCATTCCGCAGGCGGGTTGTTGAACGAGGCGCATATGGCCTCTTTCACTGCATCCGCGCTCCTGGACACGCTGACCTGCTGGCCGTTGAGCACGAAGGTAGGCGAGCCCTGCACGCCATACTGGCTGTTGAGGTCTGTTTCGACAGGGTATTGCGGGAACTGGCCTCCTGCCCAGGTGCTCTGGTCGTTGTAGAGGGCGGTGATGTTGTATTGGGCATCAAGCTGGGCTACGCAGGTATCCAGCTTCGCGCTGTCAACACCGGCTGTGGCCACGCATGCCGCGTAATCCCCGCTTTCAAGGAAGCACCTGAGATAGGCAGCCAGCTTCGGCTTCTGCTCCTTCTGCACGCAGTAGATGTAGCTGTTGGCGTCTATCTCCTTCTTGCCGTGCATGGAGTAATCCACGAAAGCGACCTCCAGGTCTGCCTTGTCTCCGAGGAGCTCCATCACAGGCACATATGCCTTGAGGAACTGGAGGCCATAGGGGCAGTAGGACATCACGAATGCCTGAGCTTTCGGCTTGTCCACCTTCTGCACGGCCGTGTCGGTTCCGGTGTCGGTGCCGCTGTCCTGGCCGCTCGGAGGAGCGACGGTCTCGTTGAGGCGCGCCCCTCCGAAGAATATTGATGTGCCGTCGTTTGTTATGTATGCCTGGCCGGTCTCAACGACCGTGGAGCCGTCTGTGATGTCCAAAGTGGCCAGTTTGATATAGTCATCGTACTTCTCAAGCTTGGTGACTTCAGCGGTATAGCCGTCCCCCAGGAGATTGGCGTTTACGTAGTCCTGGAGCTTGGACGTCAGCTGGTCATCCGGAAGCGACTGCATGCCGGTCTGTTCGTTCCCGCCTGTCTGCACGTTCGGCTTCATGATGCCGAACCCCTGGGTGAAGACCGAAATGGCAAGCACTGCCACTAGACCGAGTATGACTATACCGTATATCATGTCTTTGCTCAATGTGACTGCGCTGGCTCCTGAGCTTGCTCCTGCGTTGGTTCCTGCGCTAGTCCCTGCATTTGTTCCGCTGTCTGACAATAAACCACCTCTCGGGTAGGATATTATTATTATCTATCTTCGAGTATTTAAATCTTTTGAAAACCTGCGGTCCGGCGATAACGATTATAATATATCCGTGCGTTATGGCTTCGCTGATTTTTATGACAACCCTGGACAAGGCGATAATCGCGTCCTATGAGAGGAACGGGAAGCGGTTCGAGCTGTACGTGGACCCTGATGCGGCGTATGCCTACCTTGACAAGAGGAAGACCGATGTCAAGAACATGCTGGTGGCAGAGGAGGTCTATTCAGACGCCAGGAAGGCTGAGAAGGCCAAGCCTGCTGACATCCAGAACGCGTTCGGGACCAATGACATAATGCAGATACTGGAGTTCGTGCTGAAGAACGGCGAGGTCCAGCTCACCACGGACCAGAAAAAGAGGAAGGCAGAGGAGAAGAGGAAGCAGATAATCGCCATACTCCTCAGGGAGGCCATAGACCCCAGGACCAAGCTGCCGCACACCCAGATAAGGATAGAGAACGCGATGGAGCAGGCCAGGATACATGTGGACCCGTTCAAGGACCCGCGGGAGCAGCTGGACGAGATAGTGAAGGAGCTGAGGCTCATCCTGCCCATGAAGTTCGAGAAGATAAGGATAGCGGTCAGGGTGCCTGCGATATTCTCCAACAAGTGCTATGGGACATTGAAGAACTACGGCATACAGAGGGAGGAATGGACCAAGACCGGAGATCTCATCGTGGTGGTGGAGATATTCGGCGGGCTCCAGGGCGAGTTCTACGACAAGCTCAACAAGCTGACGACCGGCCAGGTGGAGACCAAGATTCTGCCTGGCTGATTCTTAGGGTAGAAGAAAACTAGGAAAACAAGAAAAAATAAAGAAAGAAGAACGGCTGGTGCCGTTCAGACCTTCCTCGGCCGAAGGCCGGGGAAACGAAACGGCCAAAGGCCGTTTAGACCTTTCTTACCTGGGCCACGAAGTCATTGGCTGCAGCAAGCGTGTCAGCAGCTTCTTTTCCTGCGACCACTATCTTCGAGCCGGCCACGACTTCCTTCACGACCTTGGGCTCGGCTGTCCAGTCCACAGGCGCTGCGCTCAGGAGGTCCGCGGTCACAGTGTTGACCTTGTCACCACCCACTGATATGAGGGTGTTGACGCCAACGGCATCAGAGTCAAGGATGACCAGGTTGCCTGCATAGGCAGTCGGCATGGCCACTTGCACAGACGGAGCGTTGTTCGGCATTATCTTGGCCGAAACAGGGCTCATGTCGGCAGTGCATGATACAGAGCCGCCGGTCGCAGCGCATGCGCCGACATCTTCTGTTATCTCAAGCACCTTGACTGTGACTCCGCTTATGGTCGTTGATTCTCCTTCACCAAGGGTCACGATGGTCTTGTCCTCAGAGCCGACCGCTGTCTCAGAGCTTGCAAGGAACCACTCAGCCCTTGCGAGCTTGTGTGCCATGCTGAATTCCACAGTGTCTGAGTCTATGGACTTGAACTCAGAGCCCCTTTCGGAGATGTAGCCTTCGTCGACCATCTCTGTGCCAGGGGTCACAGGACCGGTTGGGATGCCGGTGTCTGCCGGGTCATAGTACTCGTTCGGTCCGCCCCAACTCAGGAGATCCGGCTGATTGGCTGTCGCGTGGCCATAGAAAACCTCTTGGCTGTCCGAGGTGTAGACAAAGCCAGCGTCGTCATTCGAGTCGAAGTCAAAGGTCGCATCGCCCGGCGTGCCAGTGGCTGTGTCTGCCACACCGAACATCCAGTAGTCAACGAAATCGTTGGACGTGCCGGTGCCTGCCTTCTCCGCGATAGCGAAGTAGATGTCAGCACAGTCAGTGGAGTCGCAGGCAGGGTCATCGTTGGCT
>JACCLH010000062.1 GCA_013425375.1 Microcaldota archaeon
TCGTTGCTGACCTGTTTTCTCGCAGACAAGCCGCCCTTGCGCATGTACGGGCTGCTTATCTTGTAATATAGATTGTATGCCGCCTTGATGTGCAGTGTAGATGTCTTCATCGCAGCCTTGGATTGCTTGCTGGTGCCTGCAGCCAGCATCAGCCGGCTGTCCTGATAGAATATCCCTCCGTCTTCAGTGTAATTCGCTATCTGTCCGACCTGTGCGCTGGTCGCATTGTAACCCATCGCCGCCTCAAGCATATTAGTTGCCTGCCCGACCTTGCACATCTGTAATTTATATGAAATGTCTGTCGCATTCAGCGAAAAAGAGACGCTGGACAGCACCACTACGGCCAAAACCAACAAAATCCCCACCTTCATGCGTATCACCTGATATGGATTCGGTTGAGCTTGCAGATATTCCTGGTGCCGCTGCAGAGCGGGTCGTTTAAAAAGCTATATTTTTTCCATGAAATCCCAGAAGATGCGGATCAGTTTTGACTTGGTTTTGCGCAGGTGCTCCGCCATGGTTGACGGAGAGGTCCCGAACCGCTCCGAGAGCTCGGAGATGGTTATCTTCTTGGGCGTCTCGTAATATCCGGAATCGATGGCTTCCCTGAATGCCTCCAACTGCTTCTTGCTTATGCCGCTCTTGGCGGAATGCAGGGAAAAGAAAGCGTCTGCGCGGAACTTTTGGCTGCGGATGGCGTCCTCTACGCTCAGATGGCGCTTCGCGCCGCAATCGGCTTCTTTCCCGCCAAGCGAATATGCCATCGCAATCCCATCGATATCTCACAATGCCGCTAGATAATTCTGGTGCCTCTCCAGAGCGGTGTTGACGCAGTTGCGATACACATGCACGAGAACCAACCCGGAATGCCATCACCTGCAGATCTTGGCCGCAGAGACCACGCATGCGATGTCGCTCTTCTGGTAGAGATGCCTCGGGTTATTCTTCATGTTGATGAAGCCGCGGTAATTCCTCTTCAGCTCCGCCATGTCGGTCTCGAAACCGGCAGCCTTCAGCTTCCCGAGGCGGTCATCCAGCGATTCGTGGGCTTCCAGGAAGCAGAGCTGTGACTTGCTGCCCACTCCCCTCAGCTCATCCGCCAATGCGCTCACATAGGAGAACATCTGCGTGTTGGCTTCCCGCTGGTGCTTCGTGAGCCTGCGCTCCTGCTCTTCCATATCGCCTTTCCTGATGTGGAAGAAGTTCTCGAACCTTCTGACGGTGATGTCGCTCGCGCCCAAATCCCTGAGTATCGGGACCAGATATGCCGGATGCTGCCATACGGAGGTGTACCAGTCCCCTACCACCATCACACCGTCCTTGGCCAGGCTTTCCCTCAGGAGCTTCAGGTGGGTGGGGAATCCCATGTGGTGGAACACGGCGTTGGAGACTACCATGTCATAGGTCTCGTTCCTGGTATTGCGGAGGTGCTCTTCCAGATTGGACGCTATGAACGTTTTCCCGGGTTTCAGCGGGTGCTCTTCCAGCCTCTTGTAGACCTCTTCCAGCCGCTTGAAGGAAGGCTCCAGGATGTAGAAGTGGCATTTGGACGCCAGAGCCGCGGTTCCGACCGAGGATAGCATGCTGTCAAGTATCGCGATGGTCGTGTCGCCTGTGCCGGCTCCGGCATCCATTATGGCAAAGGTCCTCGACCTGCCCCGTATCGTATCCGACATGTTGGTGAGCAGCTGCACGACCGTATCGGCCAGCACGCTGTTGAGGTCCTTGTTCCCGTATATGAGACCGGACTTCTCTATGGCCCCTTCTATGGCATCATTGCTCTCGCCAGTGCCTTCCTTCCACTCGTCATGATAGCTTTTCTGGCCGCGCGCCTCTACCCAGTCCCTGTTAGCGTGGGTTATGCTGATGCCCCAGTTCTCCAGGTACTGCGCCGCTATCCTGAATATGCTGCCCGGCATCATAGGAAGCCCGCGGCAGACATTTGTCACGAATGCATCGATTTCCTCAAGCTCGGGAATCGCTTCCTTGAGCCGCACGCACTCGGAAACCGCTTCATTGAGCCGCATGCGACCACCCCACGGACGCCAGCGGCGGCATCGTTACCATCCATCCCATGCCCATCACCTGATATGGCTGGGGCTGAGCTCGTAGATTATCCTGATACCGCTCCAGAGCGGCTCCTATAAAAAGATTACAATTTCTTCAGGACCTTCCAGAATATCGGGAGGAGCTTGGCTTCGGCCTTGCGCAGGTGCTCGGCCACAGTGGAAGGCGAGAGCCCGAGCTTCTCTGCCAGCTCCTCTATGCTGATTTTCTTGGGGATGTCGTAATAGCCGTAGTCCAGCGCCTTCTGGAACGTCTCTGCCTGTTTCGGTGCGATGAGGTGCTTGGCGGACTGGAGGTCGAAGAAGCCGGACGTGCGGAATACGCTCAACGAGATTGCGTCCTTCGCATCTAGATAGCGCTTCTTCTTGAGCTTCACGTCGGCATAATCCTTGTGCTCTGACATCCTGGTGATGAGGTCGCTCATCTCCTTGTGGGAAGGGGCCATGAGTATCTCGGAATCCACACCGCTCTTGGTGACCGGGGACTCAAGCAGCTCGACCTTGGTCTGATGGAGTATCTTGTAGGTCATGGCCGCATACTTTGATGTCACGACTAGAAGGGCGCTGTTGGCAGACATGGTGAGGACCTCGACGCGCTTGACCAGCTGGTGGGCCCGCATCCTCTCGATGTCCTTTTTCGGATCCGGAGAGGTCAGCTGGATGACATTCGTTATGCTATCCCCATGTACCTGGGACATGGTGGACACTATGGTCGCGTCAGGATTCCTGTCGGTGATGTCGCAAAACCAACAGAGGTGGTTGATGTCCAGCTCGAATAGCACAGGCGGCCCGCGCTTTTTCTTCTCTTCCTCCACGCTCATTATAGATTGCAAAAAATTAATAAACGGTCCATCCGAGATACATATGTATAGAGCAGAGGCGGATTTACATGAAGACCATAGTCGTAGGCGGGCAATACGGGGATGAGGGCAAGGGCAAGATGATATCGTACATGGCGATTGCCGACAATCCCCAGGTGATAGCGAGAGGCGGGGTCGGGCCCAACGCAGGCCATGAGGTCAACTACAAAGGGAAACGCTACCCGATGAGGATGCTCGGTTGCGGTTTTGTCAATGAGAAGGCTAGGCTGCTCATAGGCGCCGGCGTGTTCGTGAACCCTGATGTCTTCCTCAAAGAGGTCGATATGATAAACGGCCGCGGCAGATGCGGCATAGACTTCAGGGCGAGCCTGATAACCAAGGAGCACATAGAACGGGACAGCGCATCAGACAATTCCAAGAAGATAGGGACGACGAAAACAGGATGCGGTCCGGCTGTATCCGACAGGGTGAACAGGGTCGGCAAGATGGTTTCGGAATGCCCTGAGCTCAAGCCATACATGACCGATGTGGTGAAAGAGGTCAACACTGCCAAGGACGTCATGGTGGAAGGTACCCAGGGATTCATGCTTTCATTGCTTTACGGGACCTATCCCTATGTGACTTCCAAAGACGTTTCTGCTTCCACCATCGCCGCTGATGTCGGACTCGGGCCCACCAGGATAGACGAAGTCGTGATGGTCATCAAATCCTACACCACGCGGGTCGGCAACGGGCCCTTCAAGCACGAGCTTTCGGTGGAGGACGCCAAGGCCAGGAACATGCAGGAATACGGCACAGTCACCGGCAGGCCGCGCAGGAGCTCGCCTGACCTGCATTTCGAAGACCTGAGATTCGCAGCCACTGTGAACGGGGCGACTCAGATAGCCATGACCAAGGTGGATGTCAGGTTTCCTGGCAATGACCGGGTGAAGAAGTACGCTGATTTGACCAAGGAGGCCAGGGCATTCGTAGAGGATGCAGAGAAAAAGATAGGCATCCCGATCACCCTGATAGGGACCGGGCCTGATGTGGAAGACACTATAGACAGAAGAAAGAGATAATAGGACTAAGAAAACCTAGCGGCTCTCGCGGCATAAGTTCTGTTGTTGTCCGCGAGCCCCTTGAAGACGTAAGAATACTTCTAATTATAGAAGAACGTTCAAAGATTAAGAAAATACAGTCACTGAAGCGCTTTCAGGATGCCGGCGTTGTCGTCGCCTCCGAAAAGCACATAGGACGTCTTGGAGTTCATCGCCACGCAGAACGCGTACGTCAGGTTCACTCCCTTGCTGGCTATCCTGCTGGCAGCCAGCGCCATTGCCCCTGGCCGGTTCTCAAGCTCTATCAGAACTACTTCCTTCTCAAGAGCACTCACACCCAGCTCCTTAAGCTTGCCGCGGGCCTTCTCCACATCCTTATTGTCTATCACGAGATGGGTGTTTATGCCGCGATCCTCTGGAGGCATCAGGAGGGTATCGACGCCAACTGACTTCAGCGACTTGACCACCTGAGAAACTTCCTTGAAGCTTGGCCTCTCCAAAAATAGTTCTGTAACAAGTCGGTTTGCCATAATGTCACCTGCCTTTATTGGAGAGGCGAACGTATAAAAAGCAACCGCATGGGCATGGTGGCATTTTAAATTTTAGGCCTGCTGATATATGATTGTCTATAGCGGAATTCGCCAAGCTTGCTCATTCATCCCCCAAGATCTATGAGGGTTTTCCGAGTTCTGCGGATAAAACAAGAATTATCAGAAT
>JACCLH010000055.1 GCA_013425375.1 Microcaldota archaeon
AAAACAGTTACTGTCCAAGAGGATAGTATGACAGTGGCGGCAGACGGACGAAGTCCGGCGAAGCCGCCACCCCTGCGTGAAAACGTAATTGTGTAGTAGCAGGGGTTTGGTGATCGGAACGCCGATCAGCTACGCCCCTGCGTGAAAACATGAGTATGCAGTAGCAGGGGGCGTGATGATCGAAACGTCGATCAGCTACGCCCCTGCGCAGGAAACAAAAAAGGTTATTCCTTCTTCTTGGCCTTCTTGGGCTTCTTCACAGCTTTCTTCTTCTCCGGCTTCTTGCCCAATGCCTCTTCCACGGACTCTATGTCGGCCTCTATGAGGTCGCACGTGCGGAGAATCACATCTGCCGGCTCCATCTGGAAGAAGCTCTCCACGAAGAACCTCAGGTCCTCGCCCTCCTCGCCATAGCTCAGCAGTCCTGCCTGGAACTTGGCATGCCTCCTCGCGATCCCGAGGATCGCTTTCGCCTCGAAACGGAGGTGCTGGTTCTGGCCCAGCGTCACTATCGGTATGGTGCCCTTGGCAGCGGATATGTCCTTGTCCGAGCTAACCATGTCGGACGCATAGACCACCTTCGGACCTTCTGCATCCAGCGAGAATATGATTTCCGCGCTCTCGGGAGTCTTATCCGGGGTCAGGAGCGGCATAAGGCCGAGCCGGTGCGCGATGTATTCGTCCCAGAACGCGCTGGAGTTGTCATAGAAAGTCACGCTCTCTATGGCAAGCACAGGCACGCGGGACATGCCGTATCTCCGCACCATGTTGGCGAACGAGGTCGCTACGCCTTTGGCGACGAACTCTACCCTATTTCCGTGCTTCTTATCCAGGACAAGCTTCATACCCTTCTTCCTCTTCTGCCGCCCTTCCTCTTCATGGAGTCTGTTGGCAGCGGAGTGACGTCCTCAATCCTACCTATGCGCACGCCGGTCCTGGCTATGGTCCTAACCACGGCCTGGGCACCTGAACCCGGCGTCTTCATCCCGACCCCTCCAGGGGCCCTTATGCGGACATGGACATGCGTTATGCCCTTGTCCTTGAGAGTGTTCACGACCTTGAGCGCAGCCTGCATGGCGGCATAGGGACGGCCCTCCTCGCGGTGGGACTTCACCATCATGCCGCCGCTGGCCCATGCCAGCGTCTCTGCCCCGCTCATGTCGGTGGCTGTGATTATGGTATCGTTCTTGGAGGAATAGACGTGCACCACCGCGAGCCGCATCTTCCTCGGCCTCCTGATCTCCACCGGGGCTTCCTCCTTCTTCGGCTCTGCGGCAGCCGGCTCCGGAGCCTTCGGCTCGGCAGCCTTCACTTCTTCGGCTTTCGGTTCTGGGGGTTTGTCAGTCATCATAACACCTTCACGAGGCTTCCTGCTTGGGCTCCGGCGGCTTCTCTGCAGGAGCGGCCTTGGGCGCTTCTACCTTAGGGGTAGCTTCTGCCTTCGGGGCAGGCGCTTCCTCAACGCTCTTCACGCTCAGGTCTATGGGCCTGGCGTGCGACATCGTACCTTCCTCATCCACGACCACCAGATATCCGGGCCGTGTCACCTTTTTCCCGTTTATGGCTATGAAGCCATGGGTGATGAGCTGCCTGGACTGGGATATCGTCCGGGCAAGGCCTTTGCGGAGGACCATGGTCTGGAGCCTCCTTTCAAGGACAGCGCGGACCTCCAGCGACAGGACGTCATCTATCACAGAGCCATCTTTCAGCACGCCCATCCTGGCGAGCTTCTTGAGTATTTTCTTGGCATCGTCACGGCGCGCGTCCTCTGTGAGCGACAGGAGCCTTCTCGCTTCTCTCCTGTACTTCTTGAGGTTCGCCGTGGCCCTCCACAATTCGCGCATGTTCCTCAGGCCGTATTCCAGCTTGAGGGCCTTGTCATGCGTCAGCCTGTCCACATCCCACAGCTTCTTGGGACGCTCGTATTTGTTCCGGAGCTTTCTTGGATCACCCATGTGAAAACCTCATATCAACATTAAAAGAATCATTTCTTTTCTGCCTTTGCAGCCGGGGCTGCCGCCTTGGCCGCGGCCGCTCTCGCGGGCGATACCGCTGCTGCAGGCTTTGCGCCTGCTGCGGGCTTCCCTGCTGCTGCCGGAGCAGCCGCGGCTGCCGGAGCTCCTGGCTTAGCACCTGCGACAGCTCCGCCCTGGGCGGCTATGATGGCCTTCCTCAGCACACCGACAGCCATGCCGGTCCTGCCAGTGTTCCTTGTCCTCTGGCCGCGGACCTTCTGCCCGTATGTGTGCCTGTAGCCCTTCCAGCTGTAGGCCTTCTTCTCGCGTTCCACGTCCTGCGTGGTCTCGAAAAGCAGGTCGTTCATGATTATGTGCCTGTTGACGCCGCTGTTGAAGTCAGAGCAGCGGTTCATGAGGTATACCGGAACCCCGTGGTCCTGGAGGCTGTAAAGCAGCTTGTCTATGCTCTCTATCTGCGCCTCGGTCAGGTCTCCCACACGCCCGTTCGGGTCCAGCGAGAGGTCCCTCTTTATGATAGACGCGGCCGAGACTGCCATCGTGTGGCCTATGCCGCGTACCGCGCGGAGGGCGCGGAGCAGACTTATCTCTCCTTTCACATCCTTTCCTGCTATGCGCACGATGCCCCTGAATTGCTCCTCCTCCTTCTCGGGCTTCTTGGCGATTGGTTTCTTCTCGGGTTTCTTAGCCATATGATCACATCCTGCCGACTTCCTCTACCTCTATCTCGCTGACGCCCTTGACCGAGCGTATCTGCGCCTCCAGCTTGTCCATGGCGCCTTCTGAATCCATTAGAAGCAATGTGGCCTTGAGGACCTTGATGCCGAATCCGACATCCTCCTCGGAGAACCTCTGGACCTTTACGACCTTCTCTATGCCGGCCTTCACTTCGGCCATGGAAGCAGGGTCATCCAGGTAAATCTTCACTTGGGCAGCTACGTTGTATTCCATGCACGCACCTATGGTCCTGCGAAGCCGCATTTGCAGCTGTATTTGTTCCTGTTCTCCCTGCAGTAGTGGCATCGCACAAGCTTCTCACCGCACTCTGGGCACGGGAACTCGGCGAAGTCTTTAGTGTTCTTTCCGCATGTTACGCATCGTTTCAATATACCACCTGGCTTAAGAGAAATGCCTAAAATCGCGCTCCAGGCTCAGAGATATCCTAACGAGGAGCAGAGATTAATTTAAAATCCATACATATTTAAAGATATTCGGTAGGCGTTATTCGAGCCCCAATAGTCTAACCTGGATTGGGATCCGGCCTCAGGCCGTATCTTTCCGGATAGGACGCAACCCTGCGATTGCGCCTTTTTAGTGAAACTGTGCCCAGAAACGGGCTGCTGAAAAAGGCGCAACAGAGAGGTTGCTGTCCGCGTTCAAACGCACCTTTTTAGGAAAAAGGTGCGCCAAAAACTGGCGCGTTAAAACGGTGCTGACAATCGCGGTTGGGGCGTTTTTCCATTTGTTTTCCTGTGCCGACCGAAGTGGCGACTCAGGGAAAAAGGCCCGTTCTGGACGGATCGCCGTCCAGACAGAGGGCGATTTTTTCATTACGCTAGCTGAGGCTTCTGCACGACGATGATGAGGCACTTGGATTTGGCATACATTTAAATATTTTCTCTCGGTTATTCCGAATGCGACCATAGTATGCCGATATCCCATCGGCGGAGTAGATACCCCATGACCTACGAATACCAGATTGGGTGCCCGGAGTGCTACATGAGCTGCGGCCTGAACACCACGCTCTCCAAAAGCGAGAACGAGTTCAGGTGCACAGTGAACCCAACGCACAAGTTCAAGATGGGCACTGACGGATTCCTGAAATCGCTCTGAAATGACAGAAACGCCCCCCAGCGCGGCAAGCCCATTTTTATCTCTTTATTTCCCTTACGTCTTCTAGCATCCGAACCTGTAGGTTATCAGCCAGTCCCCTTCCGTATCTATATTATAGTCCCTTGTATCCATCCAGCAGTCGTACAGGTGCTTGTGTATCGTTGGCGGGAAATATTCTATGTCGAAGACCGACGTGTAGTTGTCCAGGATTGTCTGCTTGGCCCTGCATATGGCCACGCCGCCGACGTCTTTCCGGCCATTATCCTTGTTCTCGAAGATGATGTAGCCGGATGCCTCTATGGAATCCACGGCCCTATGGTCGAACAGGATGTCTGTGGAAGGGGCGACGGAGATGCTGCCATCTCCGAGCTGGACGTTGCGCTTCCAGGTGTAGGTGTTCTCAGTGAAACTGCCATC
>JACCLH010000087.1 GCA_013425375.1 Microcaldota archaeon
AAGGACCCTAAGGGATGGAGGAAGTATTTCCAGCAGCTGATAGACAGGTGCGATGAATGGCCTCCTGAGAGGGTTGTTGAGCAGGCAGTGGCGAGCGGATGCAAATCCATATCATTCACGTATAACGAACCGACCATATTCACCGAATACGCCTTGGATATAATGAAACTGGCCAGGAAGAAAGGCCTGAAGGGGGTGTATGTCACCAACGGCTATGAGTCCAAGGAATGCTGGGATGCGCTGAAAGGCAACATAGACGCTGCCAACATAGACCTGAAGGCCTACAACAAGAGGTTCTACATAGAATTATGCAAGGTGCCTGATTTCGAGCCGGTCAAGGAATCCATAGTCTATGCCAAGAAACTCGGAATCTGGGTGGAAGTGACCACATTGCTGATACCGGACTGGAACGACAATATTGACGAGCTTAAGGCAGAGGCGAAATGGCTGGCAGGAGTGGACCCTGACATGCCCTGGCACGTCACTGCATTCCATCCTGAGTACAAATTATTGGACAAGGAACCGACGCCGCCTGAGACGCTCATAAAAGCCAGGGAAATCGGCAAGATGGCAGGCATCAAGCATGTCTATTGCGGCAATGTCTCCATGTCATATTCTGATTACGAGACGACGATATGCCAGAAGTGCGGCAAGGGACTGGTGAAACGCGTCGGGTTCAGTGTCATCGAGAATAAGATGAAGGACGGGAAATGCGGGTATTGCGGTGCTTGGATAAGCGGGGTTTGGAGGTAGCTGATGGAACCGATGATACGGCCTCCTGCAGTGGCAGGGGCTTTCTATCCAGGGGATGAGAAAGAACTCAAGGCTGTTATAGAGGAATATCTGTCGGCCGCAAAAGAAGTGAAGCTGGAAGGAAAGCTGAGGGCCCTAGTCGTACCCCATGCCGGTTATATCTATTCCGCACCCGTCGCCGCATACGGCTACAAGCTTCTTGCGAAACGGAAACCAAAGGATATCGCCATCCTCGGGCCTTCCCACTATGCCATGTTCCCTGGCGCATGCGAATCAGGATTCCAGTTCTGGGACACGCCGCTCGGCAGGGTTAAGGTGAAAAGCGCCACCGGCGGGCCGATAAGCGTGTTCCCGATGGCCCATAGCCCTGAGCACTGCCTTGAGGTCCAGCTCCCGTTCCTGCAGGCCATACTCGGGGAGAAGTTCGAGGTATGGCCATTGCTTTGTGGCGAAGTGGACCCTGAAGAGCTGGCTGATGCGGTGATGAAAAGGATGGATGACGACACGTTCATCATCGCTAGCTCGGACCTCAGCCATTACAAGACCTATGAGGTGGCTGTGAAGACGGACAGCGTGGCGAACGAGTCGGTGCCTGCGCTTGATATCGCCCGCTTTGAGAAAGAAGGCGATGCTTGCGGCAAGACTGCGATACTCACGCTCATGCACATAGCGAAAAAGAAGGGATGGAAGGGCAAGCTGCTGGACTATCGGAACTCCGGCGATACCGCAGGCCCGAAGGACCAGGTTGTCGGCTACGGATGCTATGCATTCTACAGCAAATGAGATGATGAGATGGCGCTGAACGCTAAAGAGAAGAAATACCTGCTTGAGCTGGCGAGGAAGACAGTCACTCATTATATCGAAGCTGGGGAGATACTGGAGCTGAAGCCAGAAGATGTGCCGCACAAGAGCCTGATAGAGAATGGCGCATGCTTCGTCACGCTGCATATAGACAAGGAGCTGAAAGGATGCATAGGCACTCTGGAGGCGCACCGGCCGCTTGTGTTTGACGTGATAGACAACGCGCTTGGAGCTGCGTTCAATGACCCCAGGTTCTATCCGTTGAGGCGGGAAGAGCTCCCAAAAGTGAAGTTCTCCATGTCTGTGCTTTCAGCGCCAAAGCCGTTTCCTGTCAAGGACGCTGATGAGCTGCTGAAGAAGCTGGTACCGCACAAGCATGGCCTGATAATCCAGATGGGCGTGGCCAGGGCGACATTCCTGCCGGTTGTTTGGGAGCAGCTTCCGAAGAAGGAGGAGTTCCTTTCGCACCTCTGCATGAAAGCAGGGTTATTACCTGACGAGTGGAAAAGGACGAAAGGCATCCAGTTCTACACTTATGAAGCAGAGGAGTTCTCGGAATAGCTTTAAACAGGCGGCCTATAAATCAAGATGCGCGTGTTTACATGCCGACGTCGCATAAAGCACTTGGACGGCGATCCGTCCAAGATTTGCCCACGTTGTGTGCAATCCGGTAGTGCGTCGGAAATCCATCGTGATTGACGAATCTCGAACCGGATTCTCGAGACAACCGATCCCTTGTGGATTGCAGGTTCAAATCCTGCCGTCGGCGTTTTTGCTCACAAAAACGACGTGAAGGGAACGCAGTTCCCTGCGTCGGCGTTTTTTCTTCTGAGGGATGAGATGGTAATAAAACCGTTATCGTCCTATATCCATTCATGATTGTCCTAAACCTTAAGACATACGACCTTACAATAGCGAAACCCCTGCTTTTCGTGGATGTGGCGAAGGAAGTGGTGGATGAGACAGGACTACGGATAGTGGTCGCCACCCCTGCACCATACCTCCAGCAGTCTGCAGAGCGGTTCTCTGGCATATTCGCACAGCACGCAGACCCTGAACCTGCAGGGGCATATACCGGCTCCATATCAGCAGAGATGCTGAAATCCCTCAAGGTGAAAGGCTCATTGGTCAATCATTCTGAAAAAAGGGTGGCTATGAAGAAGATAAAGGCGACTGTGGACAGCCTGCATATGCACGGCCTGGAAAGCCTGGTGTGCGCTGCAAGCACAAAGGAAGCGGTTGAAATCGCGGCTTACACACCGACTTATATCGCCGTAGAACCCCCAGAATTGATAGGAAGCGGAGTGAGTGTGTCCAAATCAAAGCCAGAAGTGGTGACCGGCTCGGTGAAGGCCGTCAAGGAAGTCAATCAGAAGATAAAGGTCCTGTGCGGGGCAGGGGTCAGCAACAAGGAAGATGTGAAGAAGGCGATGGAACTCGGTTCCGAGGGAGTGTTGCTTGCAAGCGCTTTCGTGAAGGCAAAAGACCC
>JACCLH010000033.1 GCA_013425375.1 Microcaldota archaeon
TTGCTATCTGGTAGATTGACAGGTCTCTCTTCTCTATTTCCCTGACAATCCAGCGTATTTTCCGCTTATTCAGCTTCTTCATATACTGAAGAAGGTCTTCAGATTTTACCGAGGTAACCTTATTTCGGGATACGACAGCGGAAATGAGGTCCCATCAGGAATAAATACTGGCCCATATCCTGCTATCCGGGGATGATGGGCATGGATAACGGAATATTTTGGGCATGGGAACAGTCTGTTTATATACGTTTGCATGCATATATGCATACATGACAAGCAGGAACATCAACATCGAGATAAGCATCTACGAGCGCCTACGCAAGCTCAGAAGGGAGGACGAGAGCTTCTCCGAAGTCCTGGAGCGGCTTATGGCCATCTCCGGCAAGAACCTGAGCGGGTCCTTCGGCGTGCTGAAGAACGAGCCCCTTGACTACAGCGAGATAAAGAAATCCAGGAGGGACCGCAATGTTGTTCTTTGACACCTCCGCAGCAGTGGCATGGCTCCGCGGGGACGAATCGCTGAAGAAAGAGGCCGATGACGAAGGCGTCGCCATATCGGTCATAACCGTCTATGAGCTCCTCTGGGCCGCGAGAAGGAAGAGCCGCCGTGCGGTTGAGGGGGTCGAACTTTTCCTTGACGGCTCCACCATCCTTCCGCTCACCCACGACATCGCAAGGCGTGCAGCGCATCTGAAGGCCGAGGTGCTCGCAGGCGGGAAAGACAAGCCGATGGCCGACCTCATCATAGCCGCGACCGCAGAGAAGGAGGGGCTGAAGTTCCTCTCCTCAGACAAGGATTTCGCTGATATCAGGAGATTCGCCGATATCGATTTGCACATGATATGAAGGCTCCGAAAACCGTCCCCGTCTCGCTCTATCACTTCCTCTTTTTCAAGAACTCCCGCCATCTTTTCCTCATCGCTTTTGGGAGCTTTCTCGCCTGCCACTCCTGCCATCCTTTCCTAAGCACTTTCGGGAGGTGCCTCCACTGCCAGCTCAACTCCCTCGCAATCCTCGCTCTTCGGCTGGCTTCACTGGTGGAATCAGCCGCCTCTAACGCCTTTATCGCGTAATAGGAAGAGCCAAAGGCATGCTCCGGGACATGCGCGGTCGCAACCGAATGCCCTGCCGCACGAGCTGCAAAACACGCCACACCACCATCTTTCGCCTTGCGCCCCGCCGCTCGCGCTGCAAAACACACCACCCTGCCCGCTTTCGCTTCGCGTCCCGCTTTGCGAGCTGCAAAACACGCCACACCACCCCCTTTCGCTTCACGAGCCGCCTCGCGTGCAGCAGAATGAGCCCCCAGTGATGCCTTCCGTATATCCGCCATCCTGAAAATGCCTGTGCGGACCCATCTCCTGCACGCCTTTATCGCCTCGCGGGGCCTCTTATCCTTCGGGCGCATCTTCTCAAACAGCGGAAGCACCCGTTCTGCGCAGTCAGCCGCCCAAACCGCGAGCAATCGCTGCTCCTCTCTGGTATATCTCTTCATCAATCGAGCTACTGGTCCAAAATTTATAATATCTCCATGGCGCAGGCCCTGGGATATCTAGTCCTGATGTTTAAGATTGGCGATTATCCTCTTGTATATGTTTTTTATGCGGCGGTCCCTTGTCTTGGGCAGGAAACGCCCGATATCCTCCAGAAGCTGCTGTTTGGTGCATACCGGCCCCATCGCATCGTCTATCTTTATTGAAGACAGCGATTCCGGCATCCCCTTATGCAGATAGAGGATGGTCACATTGAGCGAAGCCAGGTATTTGGCCAGGGTCCGTGAACGGTAGGATCTCTTGTTGCCCAGGGACCTTATCTTATCCGATAGGTCTATCGTTTTCGGCCTTCCCAGGGCGACGACCTCCAGGATGTTGGTGGCGCTCCATTCAACCCCATGGTGCCTGGCAGCGGTGCTCAGCGCCCAGTACCACCTTCTCCTGCCATACTTGAAATCAAACAGTGACGTGAAGAAATCCTGCCGTTTCTCTATGAAATGGCCTTTTCTCTCGCGCTCCGTGGGGATGTAATAGATGCCCCGGAAAAACGTGGGCAATATGTACAGGGAAGCGAGGGCCTTCTGGAGCGGGTACCTCTCCGCTATCGCCTTTGAGGTTATGAAAATCCCTTTGCCGAATGCCTTAACGAAATCCTGATAACCACTCATGCAGCCACCTCTTGAACTCCTTGAATTCCTCATATGGGAGAGCATCTATCTGCTCTCCGCTCTGGAACGGGAGGAGGTCGTCTTTGCCTGTATTCCCGATGTCCTTCAGCCTCCGGCTGAAATTGTTCTCTATGGTTTCGCATTCCATTTCCGGGAATGACAATCTGGCCCCTGCCCGTTTTTTCAGGATGAACAAATCCACGAGATCACGCGGGTCATAGAAGGACCTGCACAGAAGGGCCGCCATCTTCATACCTGCATAGGTGTCGGTGTCGAATGTGAGGACATCCACCTGGCCCGCAGTCCTTTTCTGTATCCTGTTGAACCGCGTTCCGTCATTGAATACCTCAACTTTTATGTTCGGCCCCACCCAGAAAGCCCTTTCGTTTTTGGAGCTTATCACAAAGCCTTTTTCTTCAAGGCGTTTTGCCAGCTTTCGCACGCACTCCTGCTCATGTCCTGTTCCGATGGTTTTTGCGTGCGGGTCATAAAGGTCGATATCCTCTGAAGCCCGGTACTCTTCAAACAGGACAAGATTGAGCGCAGTGCCGCCGACGAAAACCAGCCCAAGCCCCGTGGCTTCTTCCACCACGTAGGGCCAGTTTCTTTTTATCCAGTCCCATTTTTCGAATATAGGCATACAGTTCAATAAGATTAAAACATTTTTAATCTTTTTGGTTTGGCATTTGGCCTAGCTCGCCTTGCCAAAAACCGAAACCGGCGCCTCAGGAAGAGCATGAAGAAGAGGTGACTACAAAAATTAGGGATGTAGTCACCCTTGCCAAAACCAAAAAACCCGTTCCGCCCGCAACAAACCCAAAAAACCCGTTCGTTTCGTTCGCTTTCGGGCGCGAGTTGGATTTTGTTTTTTGGGCGAGAGACGCGAGGGCGAGAGCGAGTTTTGTTTGTGGCAAAGGACGCGGGGTTTAAACGGGTTCATCCCCCAAGATGACGGGTTTTAGGCGCTATCTGCGGGCAAAAGGCATCACTAATTGTTAAAACACCAACTGGCATAATCACATCAGGGTGGAAAGCATGACCGAACGCATGGAAGACGAGATAATATTAAAACAATATAGCATGGTTAGGCTCCCAACAGACAAATCAGCTCTTGTTCTCGGAGGTTGGCATAAAAAAATAGTTGTTGTAGGAACAAAACAAGCGATAACCGCAGAATGGGGTCTCATTAGCAAGCACAAATACGTAATTCCGCTTCAATCTATTTCCTCCTGGAAAAAAGGACCTTATAAGTTCGGTCCTATAACAGTTTGTGACATTATAACGATTGATTATGAGAATGAGGATAAACGGAAAACGAAAATTGAAATAATGAAGATATCCGGTCCCACTGCAGTTTTTGTTAATAAAGGTGATTTTGAAGAATACCTCAAGAATCTTATTCCCGATAAGAGCGTTCAATGAGTGAGCCATGGCAAAGAGCAAGAAGAAACGCTGAGGATATGTGATGAGGGTGGGGGCAGGGCATCGCAGAAAGAAAAGGACAAGTGATGGCTACGCCGGGTCCGTCATAAATTCTGTTGAAACTCCGTTCGCTCGCTAGCTCGGGCGTTCCCGAGCGCGAACACAAAACCAAAAACCCGTTTCGTCCTCGCGTTCCCGTCCGCCACCCGCCAATTCCCGCTCGCTCGCATCCCTCGCTCGTTCCGTTCCGCTCGCAAACCCAAAAATCCCGCAGCTACCGTTCGGAATATTAATCTTCCTCGGCTTAGAATCCCTATGCGACTTATCAGACTCATCATATTCCTGATTCTGGCATCATTGGCTATCCCTGCCCTCCATGCGGCCAACCAGACTGAGATATGCAAGGCGCAGTGCGCGGCCTACGAGATGGCATGGCAGGACGACTACTGCTATCAATTCGTCAAGGAGATGTGCAGCAAGGGCGATGCTGAAACCGGCCTGGAGATGGCCGACTTCTGGGCCTCCATGGTGGAGTCCGAGGCATCCTACTGGATTTTCGTCTCTGCCTATGCCTGCGTGGATGTCATAGACGAGTGCATAGCCCCCATAAACGACGCCTGCGCCAGGTACTGCGAGGGCAACAATCTCGGCTATGCGCCGGACCTGACCGTGAGCCGGCTGTATTACCTCAAGGACACCGAGACGCTGCAGACGACAATCGCCAACAGGGGCCTCGCCTATATCGAAGGCGCCTATGCCACAGCCTATTTCGGATACAGCGATTCGGTCAATGACACGCCCCACATGACCATGATAGACGAGTGGGACGTTCCGGCCCTCCGGCCGCCCGATGTCAGGTGGTCTCCTGAGGATTTGAACTTCGATTATTCCCATAACATAGAATATCCGATAATGAAGGGGAAATACAACGTCTTCAAGGTCTTCGTGCACGGGGACCCGAGATACAACGAATCCAGCATGGACAACAACGCCCTGACCTATGTGGTCAACGACCTCCCCCCTCCAGGGGAGCTGCGCTTCAGGAATGTGACCGCCACGCGGGTGGCACCGAGCTCTGTCTCCTTCAATATCGTGAGCATAGTGGAGAACGCAGGAGGCGTCACTGACGACGCGGTCATCCGCTATTATGTCGGCGCGCCCAACAATCCCAATCCCGCATTCCAGTCCCCTGTCTCGGTATGGCCCAATTACACGATAACCGACAGGAAGAACCTGACCTATGACGGGCCCGGGCAGACCATGCTCACCGTAAGACTGGAAAAGGACGGCAGGGTTATAGGCGAGCGGACACTGTTCCTGGTGCCACAGTTCTTCAAGTTCACTGGTTTCGTCAAGGACGAAGCCGGACGGCCTGTGGCCAACGCGACCGTGGAGGCAGGCTATCTCAAGCCAGGCGTCCAGACCGCCCAGGGCGGATACATCCTTTCAGAGACCAGGATATCCACCCAGACAGATGATGACGGCGGCTACTCCTTCGACTCCTATCTCACCAGGGAAGGCACCGCCTACCTGACTACCTCAAAGCCGGGCTATGTGGTCAATGTCACTGAGATAAACTTGTCTTTCAACGATTCGGCTGATTACGGATTTGATGACCTCAGGTACATCCATGCGGACATCGTATTGCAGCAGCAGCCTGTGGAACTGTTCGTGCAGTATCCATCCAACGGCAAATACCTCATCCAGACTGACAAAGGAAGGTACAGCGGCGATTTCCTTTACGGCCGCTCCTACGTCGGTTCCATCCCGGTCGCAGGGGCGAACGGAACCATCCTGATATCCTCCAGGAACTGCACGCCCTTTATCAGCAGCTTCACGGCCCAGGTCGGGGGCACCAACCTGTCAGCCCAGCACATAACCTGCCCATCGCCCGATATTGGTGATGACTATTCCGTAAGGAACGACACTTTGCTCTGGGAGAAGACCTATAGCGGCGAGGAGCCGCGCGAGGTCGCCTTCGACAGGCGCGGGGACCATGCATACGTCATGGCCGTGGACAACGATGACAACCACTGCACGGTCTATGCCTATGACCTGGTGACCGGGAACCAGCAGTATTCCATCAGGTTCAACTCGTCATCGTGCGGAGGCCGCTCCAGGATGGTGCCTTCCTATGACGGTTCGTTCCTTTTCGTGGCCGTCGGCGCAGTCAAGCTGGCCAAGACAGGAGATACCGTCCCGAAAGGGTTCGTGATAGCCCGGAACGGGACCGTGGTCGCCTCGTTCGACATCTCACAGACCGCAGAGACCCTGGACCTATCGTCCGCAAGCGAATTCCTGGACATCATAGACGTGGAGCAGCCGCTGTTCTATCTCAGGGGCAACGAGACCATAGAGTCCTGCAGGCTGATACTGAACCGGACATGCAACCCGCCATCCGGCCTTTACGCCATCAAGCAGTTTGGCTTGTCGCACAACAGGGTGCTCGGCACCTGTGACAACCAGAGATGCATATTCACGCCAGGCTTCGACGACTATCGCGTGCTGGGGGGCAGCTACAGCAACAGCGAGGCTGCGTCCAACTACGCCAATGATGATGTGTTCCTGTACAATTACCAGGGCGGCTCGTATTACACCGGGACGACCAAATCCTGGAGCGCGAGCGGCAACGTCGAGCGGGCGTCAATATCCCCAGGCGGCAGGTTCATCGCGGTTTCCTATGATTCCCACGGGCTGGAGCTGTTCGATGCCTCAGGAACAAGCCTTGTCAAGCAGAAGGACACCATGCCGATAGGCGTTGAGGCGACAGAGCGTGGAATCTTCTACGCGAAGAATCTCGGGCCCAAGGTTGAAATCCATGCCCTGACCACGCTGTCCGAGCCGACCTCGCTCATGGGCGGGGTGGACCGGACAGGGAGCGCCACCTTCATAGACCAGCTGCTCCAGACGGTGTTCGACTACTTCAACGGCTTCATGGCTTTCCTGAGGAACCTCTTCGGATTATAGGGACCTCTCGCTTCGTTCGTTTCCGCTCGCTATCAACCCAAAAACCCATTCGCCATCCAGAAGCGCTTCTTTCATGTTAATCCTGATTGACATGAATTCTACTTTGTGGCGCTTAAGATAGCCACAAAAGCCAGGATAGTTGCTATCCCACACCCAGAAGACTTCTGACCTAAGGCTGTTCCGAGTGCAAAGTATTATAAGCTTCAGGCATGCGGATGAGGCGCTCCAGATGCTAGACTCCAGAAGATGATGCAACGCCTGTCCCAAAACCTGCTGTATAAACCACATTTATAAACACTATCAAGCACAATTAACTCCATGCGAAAGCTCAGTCATGTCGGAAAGCCCAGTTATGTCGAAGAGAGCGAGCGCCCTGCCCTCAAGCGAGAGGTCTGGGATTACCTGAAAGGCAAGGTTTTCCAAAGAGCGTTCCAGCGGATGGTCTCCAAATCAATAGGCAACGGCACGGAGCACGGCTTCGGCACCGGCGTGGGTTTTACGCCTGATGGATACCTGTTCAAGGCCAGCAAGCTGCTGGGCGGCTACTCCCCGGATGGAATGGGTCTCGAGCGTGCAATAGATGCCGGCCGCGTTGAACAGACCCTCGTCCCCCAGGATCTGACGTTCATTGAGCATACCCTCCTTGTGATATCGCATACCCATCCCTACGAGCACCAGGATCCCTACGCCATTCTCCCCAGTCCTGAAGATGTAGAGACTTTGAATAAACATAGGGCACTTTTCGGGCTGGTCGTCCCGGTCAATTTCGATTCCAGGGAAATAGGCGTACTGGCATTCCAGCCGGTGGGCGGGTTGAGCCACGTCCCATACGGCAATCTCATGGAAGAGCTGGGCTACCTCAACGGCGAGGAGTTCTCCCGTATGGTCCTGGACCTTGCAGCCAGGCGTTCCATCCTGCGCATCATCGAATTCGCCACAAGAAAAAAGGCGGCACTTGACCCCGCCGAGATTGGCCGTATCCTGCATATATTCGAGTTCAGGCCGATCATCCAGAAAGCCTGGCAGGACGAGGAACAAGACGTGGACTATTGAAAAGGCAGGCATCCCCTCCCTTCGCGTCCGTCATCTCAAATCAAAACCCGCTCAACCAACCCAAAAACCCGTCCCGCTCGCGCCTGTCCCGTCCTCGCGTCTCGCGCTCGCCCGTTAGGTCTAAAATCCTTAGGATAGAAGCACATGCATGAAACTGGCCTCCGCACCGCCCATCAGCATGAAACCTCCTGTCATACTCATCATCCTCGCTATCTTCACATTCGGCTGCTGCTCGCTCCCGCCGCTCACGGAGAAATGCGATGACGGCACCCTTTACGGCTACTGCTCAGAAACACAGCCCAAATTCTGCGAAGACGGCCAGCTAATCGACGAGGCGAGCCTCTGCGGCTGTCCCCCCGGCGATATCATCTCAGAAGACAACAGCTGCGCCCCCTACGTATACCGATGCTACGACGGCACCCCTTACAACGAATGCTCCCAAACCCAGCCGAAATACTGCTCGGACGGCATGCTTGAGGACAACGCCCCGGCATGCGGCTGCCCTGAAGGAAAGGAGATGCGCGGCGACAACTGCGTCCTGCCGCCAGCCAACTTTTCCTTCCTGATTTATGAGGATGCAGAGCCCTACTACAGGACCTATTGCGATAAGATAGACCCCTATGACCTGAGCGTCCGTGAAGCGGCCTCAGACGCTATCAGGAACCATTCCGGGGCCTACAGCGTCACCCAGCTTTTCGACATCTATGACTGGGTGAAACAGAACGTCATCTACCAGAACGTTCCCCTGGCAGGCATCCCCTATCCGCCCGAGGAAACCCTGGCGACTGAATCAGGCGATTGCAAGAACCAGGCGGTCCTGCTGGCGTCCATGGTCGAAGCGATAGGCGGAACGGCCAGGGTGGTCGTAGACCCTGACTGCGCGCATGCCTATACGATGGTGCATTTCGGCCCGGCAGGAAGCGACATGAGCGGTTTCACAGATGCGGTCTTCAGCCATTACGGCCCGGATGCCCGTGTGAGCTACATCACATACGGGAACGGCACCTGGATGATATTCGACCCTGCAGGGGGAACCTACCCAGGGAGCACGCTGCCTGAATGCACAGGGAACAGGAGAGTCTATTTCGTATCAAGCTGCCTGGACTGCTCCCATCAGTATCTGGACAAGCCGCACACATACAACGGCCTGTGCTATTCCGAATGCCCGTCAGGGACAATCTCGGTCACCGACTATAGCTGCACGCCGTGCTCAGAGGGCTCGGGCAGCTGCAAAAACCAGTGCTGGACCTGCCCTAAGAACACTTATCTTGGCACCGACTGCATGTGCCATTACTCGAACTAGTGTTAAAGAAGAAAAAAATCACTTTTTCGGAGTTGCCGGGAGCGCTTTCGTAAGTGAGCTGGCGCATTTGTTGCTGCAGAAATACAGCTTGATATGCGTCCTTCGCCTCTGCATGCTTACTTCTCCGATTACCTTGTCAGCTCCGCACTTAGCACATCTGAGTGTCAATATATCACCGCCATAATCACACAGTCAGTATTCTTATATCCCCACTATACATAACTTACCACATAAAACCAAGATAAAGGTCCCGCTCGCCACCCAACAAAAACCCGCTTCCGCTCACCCTCAAAACCAAAAAACCCGTCTCGCGTCTATCCCGCTCGCCAAAACAACAAAAATGTATCTTGTCTAGCATCATCTCTGATGCCTGCTCAATCCTGCCTTGCACTCGTCTATCACGTTCTTTATCCGTGCCACGCCATCTTCCAGGGTGCCGTTGCCCAGCACGTTGTCCATGATGGCGGACAACAGGACTCCGCACGCGAGGAACCCGAAGGCTACGAACACGACATTCATTCGTGGGGCATGCGAGGCGTCCAGTTGCCTGAACATTTCCGCGGCCATGTAGGCCAGGCCCAGGAACCCGCTGGTCTTGATTATGCTTACCGTCGCCTTCATGGTATCCGGGCTATTTGTCATCTTGATAGACCTGGCCTCTTTCTCAAGCGCCCTTTCGGTCTCCTCCAGCTTGGCGAGCGCCCAGGTGAGCGTCTTCTCTTTGCTCTCGTCAGGTATCTCCTTGAACTTCGCGAGGTGCATCCTCAGGGTCTCCAGCCTCTCGGCTGTCCCTGGAAGATTCATGCCCTGCGCCCTCAACCCCGCAGCGGCGATCTTGAAGGATAAAGCGCGGACGTTGGTTACCATGCTTCTATTATGGCATATCATACATAAAAATGTATAACTATCAGGCAGCCTGCCAATCAGCGCAGCTTCCAGGCGCCTACACCAGCTCGCGCGTCCATTCTCCTGTGTCCTGCACGACTATGGTCACATCGTCGGCATGGTCGCACTCGACCTGCCTCGTCAATACCGAACGGAGGAGCCGCTCCGCAATGAACACAGGGTCATCGGCAAGCGAGCTCCATCTCTTTATCTCGGCCGCGGAATCAGCGAGGTAGTTGGTCACCCCGTCGCTTGTGAGCACGATGCGCCCGCCTTCCAGCGCATACTCCTCGATGTCGGTCTCGGCGAGCGGTTGCCGTTGCCCCACTGCCGGTCCAGGCCCAGGACCTTTATCGAGCACTCCTATGGCAGCGCCGTCATCCCCTTTCCGCACCCAGAAGGCCAGACTGTTTCCTATCTTCAGCACCCTGCTGCGCTCGTCCCCCAGAAGCGCCACTACGAGCGTGGTGGTCCCGTTCATTGCGCACCCGTTCAGGACCGCGTCATCGTTCAGCAGCCAGGCGATGTCCTTGCTCGCTTTGGATATCTGTCGCTTGGTGATCCCGGGCGCCTCGCTCCACCGCATCTCCCTGACCGCCATATGGCTCGCTATGGCCGAGAATTTCGCAGAGCCGCAGCCGTCAGCGATGGCGAGCATCTTCCTGCCCTTTTCGCACGACAGGACAAAGGAATCCTGGTTCTCTCCGTTGCGTTTCCGCACGCTCACAGCATAGCCCACTCCTGGCACGTACTGCCTCACCGAGCCGAGGAACCTGGCATATCCAATCGCATTGTCCTCGATACGGATGCGCAGCTGGCGGTCGTCCCTGCGGACCACCTCCGGCGGCTGCGAGTCCCTGAGCCTCTGCCCCAGGCCGTCGCTCAGGAAACGCGCGCGCTGCGCATTCGCCTCGGCGATCTCAGGCCCCAGGGCAGCTGCCTCAAGCCATGCCGTGCCACCGCATGCCGTGTCTATGGTATCCTGCCTCATGGCTTCATACATCGCCTGCACGATATGGGAGCGCACAATCTCGAATTCAGCAGCCGAGCGGACGCTGGTCTCGCGCACTCCGGCTGTTTTCATGTACCTTTCAAGAAGAAGCTCTTTTCCCTTGGTGAGCGGCTCCTTGGCCTCGCTTATGCTTTTGGCGAGCACCGCGAACCCGTTCACACGCATGCATGTAGTGGGACGATTCAGATTATAAGATTATCCATGCCGGCTTTCATACCGCGGGTCTCATCCTTCATACCATGCGCGCAATTCGCCGAACGTCACCGTCGTGGTCCCGTAATTGGATTCCACAGCGCAGGCGCGCTGTCCAAGCAGGCAGTCCAGGTTGACGAAATATGCTGTCAACGGGTCGGCGGTGTCTATGTCGCAGATATAGACCTTCCTTTCCGAACCTGCTGACTCCTCGCATCCGCAGGAGTAGACTTTGTCAGCGTCCGGGCCGGCCTCATCCTTCGCGATCCTCAGGCAGGCCTGCTCAACATTCTGCTTGGTTATGTTGTCCCAGAGGGCGAGGTCCTCCTGGCTAAGCGTCGTGTTCTGGGGAGTTACGGTTCCATTCGCGGTCCCGTTGGTTCCGTTCGCCTGTCCGCCTGTTCCGCCTCCAGCGCCGTTCTCAGGGTAGAACAGCAGGACCATGATGCCGCAGCCAAGGAACAGGAAAAGAAGCAGGACCATGCCCAGCACGATGGTCGCAAGCAGAGAGTCCCTTACCTCAGCCATCCCCGATTCCTCATGGCGTCCGAGACGCGCTCCTTCGCGATTTCCATGGCTGCCTTGCGCGTGTCGTGGTTATCCGCCCTCTCAAGCATGATTTTCGTGTTGCCAGCGATCTTGCCCTCGACGACCTTGAACATCGTCTCTGAATCCCAGCCCATGGTCTCGCAGTAGCTGGAGATGACTCCGCCCGCATTGGCCACGAAGTCTGGCAGCACGACGACGCCCTTATTCATGAGCACCTGCTCGATATCGTATTTGGCCGGCAGGTTGGCGGCTTCAGCGACCATCTTCGCCTTGATGTTCGCGACGTTGCCCTTGTGGATGACGTCCGGCCTCGCGCCCGGGATGAGTATGTCCACCGGAAGCTCGAACAGCTTCGCAGCGTCAAGCTTCTCGCCCTTTTCCGCGGTCACGGTTCCCTTCTCCGCCTTTATCTTCATCAGATCAGCGTACCTGAGGCCATCCTTCGCATAGATGGTGCCCTTCGAATCCGATACCGCGACCACTTTCGCCCCCCATTCCTCGAGGAACTTCATGGCGAATGTGCCGACATTGCCGAAGCCTTCTATGGCCACGGTCATGCCGTGGAGGTCTTTTCCCATATGCTTGACCGCGACCCTTGTGGATATCGCCACCCCGAAACCGGTTGAGCCCAGCTCATGCGGAAGGCCGCCCACGCTCAGCGGCTTGCCTGTGCATGCCTTCGGAGTGCCGAGCTCATCCGCGAACTGAGCCATCTCCTTCTCAGTGGTGTTCATGTCCGGGCCGGCGATATACTCGCCTGGCACGACCTCTTTGATTTTCCTGGCGAAGGCGCGCATGTGCGCCTCCTTCTGCTCAGGCGTGAGCTTCCTGGGGTCTACCCTGATGCCGCTCTTCGCTCCTCCGAACGGCAAATCAGCCATGGCGTTCTTCCAGGTCATCGCCCGTGCGAGGCCCATGACCTCCTCTACGGTGACATCAGGGACCATCCTGATGCCGCCTTTGCCGGGTCCTCGCGCCGTGTTATGGATGACGCATACGCCCTGCATGCCAGTCTTCTGGTCATAGACCTCGATTACCTTCTCGAATCCGAATTCGTCTTCTCTCCGCATAGCGATTGACCTCGTAGATTAGTTTTGAAATGACATTCAATGATAAGGTATTAAAAAGATATTCAGGACGATAACGGCGTTTGACGGATTGCTGCCCGCCGAAAGCAATAAAAGGCCGGTAATGCATATACATAGCATGAGGTGGGGGATAGTTTCAGCGTTCGTACTGCTTCTGCTCAGCCTGTCTTTTTCTGCTTATTCCACCGAATGGACATCGCCAAGCTTCAGGAGCTGCCTGTACAGCGTGGATGATGCGTATCTGGACGGTTCCCATGACTGCACCATGAACTGCATGGCAAAATCCTACGGCATCTGGATAGTGACCGATATGATCCGGACCATGTGCCTCTCGGACTGCCTTGATAATTTCCCGTTCTCCCGCATCAATGCGAAGGTCTATGATTATAATCCGTGCGTCCTCGGTTGCTTCAACCTCTATGCGAACGCAGAATACGCCCAGTGCAGCATCGCCAGCAACGGCGAATGGAACCCGACAATACAATGCTATCTTGCGGCCCCTTCGGCTAAATCCCTCGGCACCTGCATGACCGGCTGCCAGGACGGGTTGGGAGTCACCA
>JACCLH010000074.1 GCA_013425375.1 Microcaldota archaeon
CCAGTATCCACAAGGAACTTTACTGTGACTTTTATGGCGTCCTGTGAATCGAGAAGCGTCCTCAGGTCTCCTGCATGGCCAAGCATCGCTCCTGCCACGCGGTTGGTCAGGTCGGTCGCGTTCATAGGATGGGTGCACGCCTCGACCGTTGTGGTGGGCCGCTCAACCCTTGTCTCCCTATGCTCCCTCCTGTGGCCAGAGACCTTCTTGGGCTCTTCCGGTGGGCAGTTCACCTCGCAGTAGAACTTGTTGTTCTTGTCGCACTCATCCACAGTCACTGTGCCTAGCGTATAGACACCTTCCTTGCCTTCCACCTTGACCATCGCCGGGTGGAACCCTTGGTCTTTCTTGCCATTATCGCACAGGGCATCCACAGGGCACGTCTCAGCAGTTTCAGGCGCCTCCAGCTTGGCATCGCCGCATATGGCACAGCTCGGATCGAAAAGCGGCGACCATGGATCGTGCTCGCCTTTATCGATCTCGCACTTTTTATCGGTCTTATTTGGTTTGGAACAGACCTCTATGGTCTTGGTCTCCGTCTTCATTATCGGCTCTGTCTCGCACTTCTGCAACAGCAATAACCCTGCCACAGCCAATGCGCTCACCGCGACTGCACTTCCGGCAAACACCCTGGAGCTCCATGGCTTCTTGGATTCAACATTCGCCGCAACAACAGTTCCGGGTTTAGATTCTTGTGTCAATCCCGCCATATTCATATCACCTTTTCAGTAATTTTCATTTCCTCTTCCACTTCTTTCCTCCTTCTGAGAATAGAAATCAAAACCAATCCGCCCGGCACGACATACATGCCCGCGACGAACGGCACGAAAGCGACGCCGAGCAGCTCGCTCACGCCAGGGGCTACCAAAGCGACCGTAGCCACCGTAGTAGTCAAAACTCCAGTGACAATCTGGTCGGAGTAATCCTTCACATGGCTTACGTACTCCTTCACGTTGCCTGCATACTGCTTCAGTTTGAGCAGTTTCCCTTCCTCCTTGGACTTGAAATCCTTCGAGGGCGTCGTACCTTCCGCGGCTTTCTTCTCTGCCTGGGCCTTTCCAGGGACCTCCACGCTCATCTCGACCCACCTCTCGTTGTTCTTCACTCCGAGGTCCTTCACTGTTATCTTGCACTCGCCGACCGTGAATATCTTGGTCTTGTCGCTTCCCAGCTCGAATTCCTGTTTCACACCCTTGCCCTTGAGCTCGAATTTTAGCGTGAACATGCCGATCGTCTCTACGAACTTGAGCGAATAGCCTGCGACCAAGCCACTGTCACCCTTGTTCCTGAAGGACAGCTTCTGTGTTGATACTTTCTTAGGAACTTCAGGGGCCGGCGTTTTCAGCGCGTCTGCAGGAATCTGAGGAGCACCTGTTTTCCTGATTATTTCGATGTCCCCGGTATTGAGCTCCTCCTCTTTTGGTTTGTCTTGTTCGGGCTTGGTTTCAGCCTGTTTTGGCTGGGATTCCTTTGCCCCGTGCCTTCTCAGCAGTTCGGCGGTGTCGGTACGATCATAGTAAATAGCCAGATCCAACGCCGTCTTGCCTTCATCATTTGTCATATTCAAATCTGCTCCTTTGGCAATCAATATTTCTGCGGCCTCTGTTTGGCCATTCACGGCAGCCATCATCAGCGCCGTCTCTTGCCAGGCACCTCTTCTAGCGTCAACATCTGCTCCTTTGTCAAGCAGCTCCTGCACTGCCGTTGTATCTCCGCTCCGTGCAGCCTGAAAGAGCGCCCAATTCAGTTCCTCCTGCTTCTCTTCGCTCGACTTCTCCTGAGGTCTCTCAAATTGCCCTGTGATTGCACCGGATAGGGTTTCTGGCGCCGGAGCTTGGGACTGCTCTATTAGCGCAGGCTCGGCTCCTGGAACTTGCAGCGCTGGAGATTCTGCGGGTTGCGGTGCTGCGGAAATGAGTTGTATCGAATCTATCGGTTGCTCGGCCCGGGGTTGCACGGGTGCCGGTTCAGCAACCGGAGGCGCTGCAACTACCGCAGGCGCAGGCGTTCGAGCCGGAGGCTCATCTTTCTTTATCGTCTCTGCGACCGGTTCCGGGATTTTCGGCTTTATGCCGGCCGCACCTGCCTCCTGCTTTCTGCGGGCTTTCGCAGCCTGCGCTGCCTTCTTCTTTTCATCGTAACTCATTTCCTTCTTGTCAGCGTAACCCATCAGGCATCCCCTCCAGTTGAATCTGATTGTGCTTCACCCACGATGGCATTGAAATCTAGAAGAACCAGGCTTGCGTTCTCCACCACCTTGGAAACCTCCGTATCCATCAGGCCTTTGTAGCCGGCAAGCTTCTCTGGCGTATCGAGCTCGTGCACTCGCACTTGCATGAGCGCTGCCTTGGCATAACCTTCAACACGCGCCAGGTTCTCGAGCGCAGCCTTGACGACATCCTTGCCGTATTCATCCACTGCCTCTTTCACATTGTCGTTGGTGACAGTGCTTTTCAGAAGCAGGATGGTCAATGGACCAACCGCGTCTTTCACCTCTATCTCATGGACGCCTTGCAATGCTTGGGTCATTCCCTCCTCGAACGCACCGGAGCGTTCCTCGAGCGCAACGGAACGTTCCTCGAGCGCATCAGTGCGCTCCTCAAGCGCATCTACGCGGTCGTTCAGGCCTTCCTTGATGAGATTGCCCTCATCAAACTCACCGGCTACGTCGTTGCCTATGCTGTTTATTGCTTCATGATCTTTATCTACAGTGGATTTGATTTCATCGAGCCGCGTGTTCAGCTGAGCTACCTCATCGGAAGTGGAATTGAATCTATCAACAGCTGATTTGAGTCCGTCAACAGTGGACTTGAGTTGATCGAGCCTCTCGTTCAGCTGGTCTACGGCGCTGTCCACGTATGCCTTCACCTTAGTGAGCAGGTCATCTTCGCCACTGGGTCCCTTGGGCTTTGCAGCAGCTTCAGGTTCAGCTGGCTTTTCTGCGTACACTGGCGGTTCAGACGGGCTCTTTTGAGCTGCTAGTTCTGGCGCCACGGGCTCTTCAGCCTTGGGTGGTTCTACCTCGGCTTTGACATCAACATCCACGTCTGCGAAAGATGTTTCATCTTTTGGGGCTGGAACAGGTTTCGGGGCTAGAGCAGGTGGCAAGTCACGAACCTTGAAGGACCTCGGCTTTCGTTCTGCTGTTGCAGGCGCTTTTGGAGGCTCCTGGCGTTCTATCCTGCCGGTGTCCGCATCATTCATGCTTGCGGCAAGAGCACTCGTAGTGGCTGGAATCGCGCGCGTGGCCGTGCCATTGTCCTCGCCAGTACCCTTGTCATGATCCTCTACCAGAGGCTTCTGTACTGGCAGCTTCGGCTTTGCCTTCCGCGCCTGCCTTTCCTTAATAAGCTGGTCGAGGGTTTTCTCTTGTGCCATCATAATCACCTTTTAGTATTATCATCTTCCAGGCTCGGCTTGGCCAACACTTCTATCTCCTCGTCGCTCATATTCTCTGCTGCGATTCCGAGGAGCTGCAGTTTCTTATCGATGGTGGCGATAGCTTCGCCGAAATCTGTGGCTATTTCACGAACGATTGTGAGAAGGCCCTCGTAGCGGGCTTCAAGGTTTTTGACGCTGGATTCAAGGGCTTTCACGAGATCGGGCACCCCCCTTAAATCTTTCTTGGCACCAGTCAGGTCGGCCATCTCTTCTGCGACCTTGCGTGCGGCATCTCCGATTGAAAGCCCACTGGGCGGAATCGACTTCTTGACTTCATCAATCTCCTGATACGCGTCTTTCAGAGCCTCGTCTGTGCGTTCCTTTGCGATGCGGACCTGGTCTCCTGCGGTCTCTAAAAGCTCAACTGAATGAGCGGCATCCTCAGACGCCTTCCTGGCGATTTTGTCGAGTTCACCGACTTGGGTGCCGAGTTCGCCGACTTTGGTGCCGAGCGCGTCGACCTGAGTGCCGAACCCGTCGACCCCTTTCTCGAGCTCACCGATGCGCGTGGTGGTTTGGCTACTTGCAGTCCTTAATGCCTCGAGCTGGCTATCGATGCGTCCGGCCGTTTCGCGCAATTCCCTTTTCACATTCTCTGAATTCTGCTGGGTGTCTGTTGCCTTGCCCAGCGCCCGCTCTGCATTCTCTGAAGCCTTTTCCGCAGTGGTGGTTACGCCTTCCACGGCGGTCTTGGCTTCTTCCGCCACCGCTTTCGCTTCCGTGGAGTCTTTTTGAGAGGCTTCTGCAGTCTGTTGGATGCCTGTTATGGTCGTTCTCATACGGGCCACACTGCCGCTAAGCTCGCCCAGCTCTTTAGCAGTGAGTTCGGCTTTCTGATCCAAAATCTGCAGCCCTTCTGCAAGAGCGTTCCCAACCTCTCCGCCCAGGAGCTGTTTAAGACGTGGGACCACATCCTTATCCAAAGTCCTCTGCGGAGGAACACTCGTTTTGCCTTCTTTAGGAACTTCTACCACTCATACCACCCCTCGTGAATGTATCTGTTGTGTTGTATTGTATAATTTAATGGGCATGTATATTTAAATGTTTGCTTTAGTAAAAAAATATGGTTTTTCATCCTCTTCCCCGCCTCCATCCGTCATGCGCATAGCGGAGCACAATCGTTTTGTCGTCGTTCTTGCCATCCCTGTTTTCGCATTGAACGCGGAGCTCTGAGCACCGTGGCTTGTGCTGGCCGGACTGACGCGATTCTGCCAGCGCCATTATCTTCTCCATGGCCCTGGCAAGGTCGCCTCCGGCCTCTCTTATAAGTATTGTATATTCATGGTCCCCGCACACCGGCTCGCTGATGCCGTCAGAGTCCAGCGCTATGATATCACCGGGCATGAGCGATATGCCTTCGTGGGATGCGTGGGAGTTGTTTATCGTGAGGAAGTTCAGCGGAGCGCCCAGGGCAGAGATTATTATGTTGTGCCTGGCCCTGAACATCTCCCGGATTTCACTGTCGCTCATATCCGGGCCGCCATTGGCGCCGTTTTTGCGTCTCGTGGCGACTTCCAGCCTGAAATCATATTCCATGTTATGGTTCTGGGTCTTGAATATCACCTTGCCGTCCCGTATCACGCGGCCCTCGCTGTCGCCGCAGTGCACGAAGTATAGCTGGTCCTTCTTCTGCAGCGCCACCACAGCGGTGCTGCCCATGTTGTTCGTGCGCTTGTCGCTGCGCGTATCATCATCCTGTTCGTCCGGCTTGTCTTTGTCCGCGAGCTGCTCCATGGCTATGGCCAGGTCGGCTGTTATGAGGGCACGGCTGACATCCTCTGCGCTAGTTATCCAGCCTGCGAACGCCGATATGGTAAGCACATACCTGGCGAGTGAGCTCGCCTTTGCGCCATCGTTATGGCCGCCCATGCCATCGAAGACAGCGTCCAGCAGTATGGGCCCCTCGGTGGTCTCTATGGCAAGCGAGAGGGCGCAGTCCTCGCTGGTCTTGGCGTATTGGTTGTTGGCCTTCTTGGGCCGCACCAGGCTGTTGGTCGTGACAACCCTCGCGCAGGGCCTCTGCACAGGCAGTCCCATGAATTCCATCATGGTGTTCCATTCGTCATTCATCCTGGCAGATGCCTGCAGAGAATCGAAACGCATGAACGGCGATGCCTTGTAGAGCTTCATCACCTGGGGATGATACAGGTGGACATCATTCTCCTCGTGGGTCTTGGTTATGAGAGCATTGCAGAGCGCCTCCTCGGCTTTGTGGTTTGGCCTCTCCCCTTCTTCAAGCGCGACGCGGATAAGCGCGGCTTCTTCCTGCGTGTATTTCTTCTGTGAGTATCTCAGTTTGTAGGCTAGATGGCCGAGCGTGAAGAGGTCGGTCCGCCCCTTTCTCCAGAGGTCTGTGGCATTCCGCCGGTTTGCCCGCTTCGTGACCCAGCCGGAGAACTTGCGGATATCCTTGTCTGTGAGGATCCCCATGCCGGTCTTCATCGGGGCGGCTATCACGCTCTTCTGGAAATCGCTGAGTTCCTTGGGGTCTGTGAGGGCTTCCCACCGCTCCTGCTGTGTCGGCTCTGGAAGGCTGAGCTTTGAACAAAGGCTTTCCCTTGCCGCATTGAGCCCTTCCAGCTGACTGAGCCAGTCCGGCTCGGCCCATCTGGATGATATGAAATTCCTGATGCGCAGCTCACGCACGCCTGCATGCATGGATCGTAAAGCAATCAGATTGTATGAAGCTGATTTCTCATCGCGCTTCAAAGCCGCGGACATCAGAGACTTCTCATGGGCTGTGAGGGAACGAACTATCTGCGAGGCATCTTTCCTGACCACGTTGGCGGTTGCACTCGGTTTATAGTGCTCGTTCACGATGCGAGCAGCAAGCGCCACCGTCCATTCATCAGAATATCCCGGCCTGAGCTCCCTGACAGCTGCACTGTAGAACGGATGTATGTCTATCGGTTTGCTGCCGGCGGATCTATGGGTCATGGTCCAGTAGTGGACTATGGTCCTGGCCACGCGCCTTATGAGCATGTTCTTCTCTATCTCGACGCCGCTCTGGTCGTAGCGCGGATGCCACTGTTCAAGCAGCATTTCCAGCTCCGGCCTGATGGCGATGTTCGGAAGCGGCAATATTATTCCTGCGATGACTTCTGGTTCCCTGAGTGTGGTTGGAACGGCTGGCGGTTGCGCTGGCACTGCTGGTTGCTGAGGCAGTGGTCGTACTGGTGCTGGTTCCTGAGGTGCTACCGGAGCTTTGGCTTCTATTGGTTTGGCGAATGGTGATTGTGGAGGCACTATTGGTGCTTTGGCTTCTGCTGGTTTGGCTTGTGGAACGGCTGGAGGTTGCGCTTTCGGTTTTTCCCTTGCGAGCAGGGCTTCTGCGGCCGTTTCAAACCTTTTCACATCCAGCATAGGCCGTACGGCTGACTTCTCTGGTTTCTCCTCCCTGGGCTGCTGGACCGTAGAAGGGGCGTTGGGTGAAGCGATGCCCAATTTCCTGGCGAATGATACAGCTGCCTGCCAATAGGAACGTTCCTGCTTAGGAGCGGGTGCGGGCGCTTTCGGGGCTTCGGCTTGCGGAACATGCGCCTCTTCTGGCTCGGGCTTCGCAGCTATGTGCTTTTGCAGCATCGCAGCGGTTTCTGGTTTATTATTCCAAAAAGCTGCGGCAGCCGCAGTCAGGCCATCCCTATCCTGCGCACTCAGGTCTGCTCCTCTGGCAATCAGCAGTTCTGTGGTTGCGGTATGGCCATTATAAGCAGCCCATATCAGCGCGGTCCTGCCACGCTTACTCGTCGCATTCACGTATGCTCCTTTGTCAAGCAGATCCTGCACTGCGTTCGTATCCCCTTCCTCTGCGGCTCTAAGGAGCGCGTCATTCAGTCTCGCCCGCCTCGCTCTGCTCAGCTTCACCTTCAATGCCGGCCTGAGCGCCTCACGAGGCAGAGGAGGAGCCTCCGTTGTTCGGAGCAGGTCCTCAGGCGCCTCTGCTATCGGGAGCATGTCCTTTGGACGAATCGAGATGTAAGTCTCCACTTGCGTTGTGGGTGCTTCATCATGGGCCTCTGCTGTTTTGGCAGATGGACCGGCCGGTGCTTCAGCAAGAGGTTCTGATGGCCTGGCTGCTGGCGCTTTTGGAGGCGCTGGTGCTTCGGCTGGTTTGGCGACTGGCGGTTTCGGAGGCGTTATCGGTGCTTCGGCTGGCTGAGAAACCGGTATTATGGGAGCTAATCGCAGCGCTGATGGCCGCGTTTCGAGCGGTTTTGGGGGAGTTTGAGGTTCCTGAACTGGCTTTGGTGCTGGTGCGGGTTCTGGTGCAGGGGCTGGTTCTTCGGCCGACTCTTTCGCGACTGGTACCGGAGCTTCGGCCTCAGCTGGTTTGATGATTGGTGCTTTTAGAACGGCTGGAGGTTGTGCTGGCACTGCTGGTTGCTGAGGCACTGGTCGTACCGGTGCTGGTTTCTGAGGCGCTGTCGGAGCTTCGGCCTCAGCTGGTTTCGGTTTCTCCTCAGCCTCTTTCGGTCGAGGCACTAGAGCCATGTGCCTCTTCAGCAGTTCGATGGTTTCAGTGCGTTTATTCCTGATGGCCACATCCAGGGCTGTCCAGCCGATATTGGCTTCCGCATAGACATTCGCCCCTTTGTCGAGCATTTCCTGCGCTGTCTTTGTGTCTCCCCTATATGCAGCCCTGCGGAGCTCTGTATCCAGTTTCTCCTGCTCCACTTTGCTAAGGACTTTTACATGTTTGGCACGTGGAGCCACTACGGACACTGGGGCTATCCTGACCGCATCTCCCCGGGCCTTCGTTGTTTGCGTTGCAGGGACGTCATCGCCAACCTGTGCCGGCTCTGCGGTTTTGGCAGATGACGTGATGATTGGTGCTTCAGCAAGAGGTTCTGATGGCCTGGCTGCTGGCGCTTTCGGAGGCGCTGGTGCTTGTAGGACGGCTGGCTCTTTCGCAACTGGCTCCGGAGGTTTGGCATCGGCTGGTCTGGCGACTGGCGCTTGCGGAGGAGGTGGCGGTTGTACGAATCTTGGTTTCTGAGAAGGTATCGGAGCTTTGGCTTCAGGCGTTTCTGAAACTCGTATCGGGGGGGCTGCTTGCAGAACTGATGGCCGCAGTTCTAGCGGTTGTGGAAGGGTCTGAGGTTGGGCTGGCTTTGGCGCAGGAACTGGTTTTTCGGCTGGTTCTTCCGCGACTGGTGCCTGGGGTTCGGCCTCGGCTGGTTTGGCGACTGGTGCTTGTGGAGGCGCTATCGGAGCTTTGGCTTCGATTGGTTTCGGTTCAGGTTTCTCCTCAGCCTCTTTCGGTTGAGGCTCCGCATGCCTCTTCAGCATTTCAGCGGTTTTGGGATGTTTAAGCGCAATGGCGATATCCCACGCAGTCTTGCCATCATCATTCTTCACGTCCACTTCTGCTCCTCTGGCAATCAGCATTTCAACGGCTGCGATATTACCATAGTAAGCAGCCTCCATCAGCACTGTCCAGCCACGATCAGTCTTCGCGTTCACGTCCGCGTCTTTGGCAATCAGCAACCTCACGATTTCGGTTTTGCCACGGGCGGCATCCATCAGTGCGGTCCTGCCGTGGACATTCCTCGCGTTCACTTTCGCTCCTCTGGCGATAAGCATTTCGACGGTTTTAGCGTTGCCGCTGAAAGCGGCCAGCATCAGCGCTGTATGACCATACCTGTCTCCAGCGTCCACTTCTGCTCCTTTGGCGATAAGCAATTCAGCGGTCCTGGGTCTGCCATTCTGGGCCGCCAGCATCAGCGCAGTCAGGTCGCCATTATCCCTGTTCTTCGCGTTCACATCCGCGTCTTTGGCAATCAGCATCTCAGCGGTTTCTATATGACCCTTCACGGCAGCTATCATCAGCGCGGTCCTGCCGAAGACATCCTTCGCGTTCACATCTGCCCCATTTGCTACCAGTTCCCGCGCTGCCGTTGTGTCTCCCTGGTCCACAACCCTACTAAGCCTCGTGTTCGCTTCCATAACAGATAGCGGAGGCTTGGCTGCTGGCGCTTTCGGAGGTGTTATTGGCGCTTCGGCTGGTTTGATGATTGGCGCTTGTGGAGCTGGCGGTTGTGCAACAGATGCAGGAGGCTTGGCTTCTACTTGTGGAGGTTTTGGCTCTTCCTTCACGGCTTCAGGCAACGGAGGCAGGAAAACGCCCCAGCCGGCGGCGACGGCGCGTGCCCTGGCTCCCGACATCCTGCCTAGGCCAAAAGAGAAATGCTGGGATTGCACGCTGTCTGACATCTTGCGCCTGCTGCGCTCAAGAGCGCGCTTCATGAGTGGTGAATGTTGCTGGCTCAAATGGACACCTGTTTGTTTATGTATACAATTGTGTAAAGACAGTTTAAAAAACTACCGCTTGAACCCACTCTTTCAGACAATAAGCAAATTAGGCCACAGGAACCTGGAAAAGCGTGCCCACCAGGTAGCCGGCTATGGCGGCAGTCCCGCCTATCAGCATCATCTCAAGGCCGCCGCCGAGCCATTTGCCGGAGGTGAGCTGGCTCTTGTACGCGCCTATGAGGAACAGCAGGCTGAACGACACCGCCGCTGCGGTAATCATGGATTCCGTGATCGGCAGGAAGAAGAACGGCGCGAGCGGGACCAATGAGCCGATGATGGCACTGAACCCGACAAGCGCGCTCTGCCAGAAAGGCGACATGGAAGCGATAGGGTTCTCCAGCTTGAGCTCCTCGCGCATCATTGTCTCCAGCCACACCTTCTTGTCAGAGCATATCTTGTCCACGACCTGCTTGAGCAGCTTGCCTGAGAATCCTTTGGCCCTGTAGATGTCCTCTATCTCCTTCCGCTCGGCATCAGCGAGATGGTCCATCTCGTATCTCTCCCGCTTCACTTCGGAATCGTAGTGCTCCTGCTCTGCGCGGGAGGCGGTATATGCGACAGCTGCCATGCTTATGCTCTCTGCGAATGTGGCGGCAAGGCCTGCGAGCAGGACGATGCTTATGGAATGCGTGGATACAGCTACACCGAGGATTATGCCAAGGACGTTCACTATGCCGTCCTGGCTGCCTAATATAATATTACGGAAAAGCTGGCCCCTGCCGCTATTGTGGTTCTCCACGTGCGTCATTTTCTTGTCCGCCATCAAAAAGGACTGGGCTACAAATTTAATAAGCGTTGCGACCATAGCCGTATCCACGATATGGGCTCGTAGCTCAGTCCGCCTTTTGGGAAACAAACATGAACGCATTGCGTTCATGGTGCCCATTGAAACGAAACATCGTTTCAATCGGGAGGCGGCCCAAAACCGGCTGTTGAAAAACGCTTCGCGTTTTTGGGCGCGTCAAATCAAAAGGCAGGAGTAGCAGCAGAGCACTCGCTTCGCATGCGAGGGGCCGGGGGTGCGAGTCGCACCTTTTTAGGAAAAAGGTGCGCCCAAAAACTGGGTGTAAGCGCAAATCCCCCCGAGTCCAAATTTCATTTGTCCAGCCTCAGGCAGCCGGAGGTCTTTCTCACGAGAAATGGACTGACTTGGCCCGCAGGCCAAGCTGAAGTCCATTTTCCCTAAGCTATCTTTTCCTATGCTCTTCGCTCGGCTTGGGCTTAGGCACCGGCGGGGGTGCAGGTCGTGCATTATGCGGCAGAGCGGGCTGCTTTGCCTTCTCCTTCTGATGCAGTTCCTCCAGCCAGGACGCGCGTCCCTCGGGGATATCAGGGCCAGTCTCATTGGCAGGATGAGCCATAAACGGCTGCGGGATTGCTTCAGCATCTTTGGATTCCATGCACTGCTCCAGCATTTTGGCTATTTTGGTATACTTCCTAGCAATAGCCAAATCAAACGTGGTCTTGCCATCATTATTCTTAGCGTTCGGGTCTGCTCCATTCTTAATCAGCATCTCCACGATTTCTGCTTTGCCGCGTTCGGTAGCGAGCATCAGCGGGGTCCGGCCATCACGATCCCGTACGTTCGGGTCTGCTCCTCTGGAAATCAGCACTTCGACCGTTCTAATATTTCCGAACCGGATGGCATACATCAGGACCGCGCCGCCATAACCTGTCGCATTGATGCTTGCTCCTTTGGCAATCAATTCCTCTACTGCCTTTGTGTCGCCCTTGTATGCAGCATTAAGGAGACCCATGTTGAGGTCCTCCTGCGTGAATCTCTGAGGTTTCGCTACGGGAGCTGAAGCGGCTGCAGCCTTAGACACCAGAACTGGCGCAAGCTGTGCCTTATGCGGCAGGGAAGGCGGCTTTGCTCGGCCCTTAGGCCGCAGTTCCTCCAGCCAGGAGGTGCGTATCTCCATGACACCAGAATCTGCCTCGGGCCTTGGTATTAACAGCTCGGCGACTGGCTCGGCCCCGGCATCTTTGGGTTCTGGCTTAATGTGCTGCTCCAGCATTTTGGCTATTTTGGCGTGACCCTTGCTGACAGCAGCATCCAGCGCCGTTCTGCCTTCACCATCCTTAGCATTGATGCCAGCCCATTTGGCAATCAGCATTTCCACGGTTCTGATATTGCCGCGGCTGGCGGCCAATATCAGCGGCATATTAAGGTGGATATCCTTCGCGTTCACATCTGCCCCTTTCTCAATCAGCATCTTGGAGGTTGCAGCCCTGTTAAGCATGATGGCCCGCATCAGCGGCGTGCGGCCTTCAGCATCAACAGCGTTCACATCTGCCCCTTTCTCAATCAGCATTTCCGCGATTTTGGTTTTGCCGCGTTCAGCGGCGAGCATCAGCACGGGCTTGCGGGAACTATTCCTGGCATCAGCTTTCGCGCCTTTGGCAATCAGCTCCTCTACCGCATTTGTGTCTCCCGAGCCTACGGCCTTAAACAGTTCTACGTTCAGGCTTTTGCGCATCTCTTCCGTGGGTTCGGCCTCAGGTATGGGACAGGATATCGGTTGGTCTTTGCCGTCCCTCACGCCTTCAGACAGCGGCAGCAGAGAACAATCCCGGCCGGAGGCTATGGCACAGCCGCCGGCTGCTAAAGCACTCCCGCGAGGCGCTGATTGAGCGCGGTCTGGTTCATTGCCGCGTTCCGCGATAGGTTTGATGGACGGTGGCTGCTTCTGGCTCATATGAACACCTGTTTGTTTATCTATATAATTGTGTAAAGACATTTATAAAACTAGCTTTGGCCGGATTATAATTTTGCAATGCGATTCGGCTAGAGCTCCATGTGCTTTTTCAGCATTTCGGCGATTTCGGTATTGTTAAATTGAATGGCTATATCCAGCGCAGTCTTGCCTTTATCATTCTTAGCGTTCACACCTGCGTTTTTGGCAATCAGCATCTCAGCGATTGAGATGTTTCCACGAAAGGCAGCCTGCATCAGCGCAGTCCAGCCACTAAAAGCCTGTGCATTCACGTCCGCGCCTTTGGCAATCAGCATTTCGGTGGTTTCTATATAGCCCTTCACGGCAGCATGCATCAGCGCTGTCCAGTCGGTATTAGCAAACTTCAACTCCGTGTCAGCACCCCTCGCAATCAGCTCCTCGGCTACCTTTGTATCTCCTTTCTTTACAGCCTCAAGCAGTTCCGCGTCGAGCTTCTCCTGCTCCACTTCGCTCAGCTTCACCTTAGGCACCGGAGCCAGCGCAGGTCGTGCCTTACGCGGCAGAGGCGGCGGCTTTGCCACCGACGCGACGCCCCCCTCGGGCGCTTCCACAGCCACCCCGAACGCATCGGACGGCGCATTGACGAGATAGACGACCCGCCTGTAGTCGCAGCCGTCGTAGTAGTCGTAGCCGCGGGCAACAAGGCCCACCCGTTTGTCTATTCTCGAAAGATATCGTGCGTCTGGATTGGAATTGTCAACTTCTCCTCCAAAAGGAATGCCATGCGCAGGGTCAGCAAGATACCACCCCTCGTTAGCAGGTAACCGCTCAATCAGCTCTACTCTTGCGGCCCTCACAACCAGGTCATTCCCATCTTTCTCAAGCTTGAAATCAGGATGCTCTGCCACAAGCAGGCCGTTCTTCACTCTGATAAACTGATCAGGGACAGTGAAAACGTACCTGATTCCTGTTCGGTTATCAGTGTACTCAACAAACCTTCCGAAAGCCCTGCCCGGTTCTTCGTAAGCAACCATCGTTCCTGTCCAGCAGGGGAATACTTCACTTATGCTCCGCCATTCATCACTTCCGACAAGGGCTTTGCTCAGCCTTTTGTTTGAAGCTATCACCCTCTTCTCTGCATCTGCCCTTGCCAAAGCTTCCTCCATCGTCGCCCCTTGCTTCTTTGAAATGAAGACCTCAAGCTTCGGGCCGCGGATAAACGTCTCGGAAATAAGGTTTCCTGTTTTGGGTTTCGGGGCCAGTTCGCTAACCCAGGACGCCCTGATATCTATGGTGCTCCTCCCGGAATATGCGACTGACTCGGCCCCTTTTCCTTCCTTCATGGCTTCAGCCAACGGAGGCAGGAACGCACCCCAGCTGGCAGCGACGGCCCGCGCCCTGGCCGCGTTCCTGCATGGCACCATGCACGGCTCCTGTTTCAGGGCGCGCTTCATGGGCAGTGGATTTTCCTGGCTCAAATAGACACCTGTTTGTTTATGTATATAATTGTGTATAGACAGTTTAAAAAACTACCGCTTGGCCACGCTAATCATGACAATTCCGGTCAGGCCAAGGAGAACTGGATTTGAAGTAGATTTTTATTCATTACCTATTATTTGAACGTGAGATTCTGATGATTCCTAATATCTACCAGGGAAATTACCGCCTACTGGCCATCATACCCATCATCATGATAGTGGCATCCCTGGCGCTGCTGCCCAACCTCAAGATGGGCGTGGACTTCAGGGGCGGAACGCTCGTGACGCTCTCGCTCCAGCAGCCTGTGGACGCCGAGGTCCTGAAGGCACAGCTCGCGAGCGAAGGTCTGGAGGCCACTGTCCGGTCCTTCCACACCTCAGTAGGCGAGAGGGTGGAGATAGAGGTCCCGCAGAGCGATACCCTTGTGAAGGCAGATGACCTGAGGGAAGCGTTCAACACGAATATTAGTGAAGTGGCGCAGCTGGAGGTCGCAGCTTACCACAACAGCAGCTATGAGGCGGAATACAAGACCAAGAAGGCCGAGCTTGACGCCATCGCTGACGAGCTCTTCGCTTTGGCCGGGAAGGACCGCAGCACCATGAACATAACAGGCACCAACGACCTACAGCAGAAGTTCTCGGAATCCTATGCCAGCATATACTTGCAATACCAGAAATCCGTCTCAGGGCCCATAGACAAGTACGTGGAATACGATTCCATATCGGTGCAGTCTGTGAGCCCTGCCCTCACGCAATATTTCATAGAGGACGCCAAGAACGTGGTCGTCCTGGCCGCGGTGGTCAGCCTCATCCTGGTATTCCTGTTCTTCAGGGCGATAGTCCCGGGCATAGCCGTGCTGACCGGAGCTTTCTGCGACATAGTGATAGCGCTCGGCGCCATGAGCCTGCTGGGCATCCCGTTCACCCTCGCATCGTTCGCGGCCCTGCTGATGCTCCTGGGATTCTCGCTTGACACTGACATACTTCTCACAACAAGGATGCTGAAACGGAAGGGAGACCCGCGCGAGAACGCCTTTGACGCCATGAAGACCGGCCTCACCATGAGCGTGATGGCCGTGGTGGCCTTCGGCGCGCTCTTCGTGCTTTCCCTGCTCACGCACATACCGACCTATTACGAGATATCCACGGTGGCGCTGGCCGGCCTTGTGGGCGACATGTTCGCCACATGGTGCATAAACGGAGTGATGATACTCCACTACGTGGAGACCAGGAGGAAGGCCTGATGGATTTCTACAAGGACAGGAAGTTCCAGTTGCTGCTGTTCGCTTTCCTTGTGTTCGCCTACGGCGTAATAGCCATAGGCGGATGGCTCCTCATAGTGGCGCTCATATTCTTCGGTTTCGCCTCCATGTGGGGCAAGGAGCCGCACATAAAGCTATCAGGCATGGTCTTCCTGGTGCTGCTCGCCCTCATCAACATATATGCCCATGGGCTCATATTCGGCATAGATTTCGTCGGAGGCACGCGCATCCCGGTGGTGCTGGAGCACAGCGTGGACAAGGCCACCATGAACGAGCTCGTCCAGACAATAAAGAGCCGGGTCAACACCATGGGCCTCAAGGAGGTGAAGGCGGTCGCGGTCGGCGACAGCCTCATCAACGTGGAGATCGCCAGCACAGACGAGGCCACCATAGCGTTCATAGAGAGCATCCTGCCCCAGCAGGGCGTCTTCCAGGGCATAGTGGATGGCAGGGTCGCCGTGAGCGGTGACCATATATTCCGTACGACCATCAGCCCGATGTCAAGCAGCCAGCTGCTCCAGCAGAGGGCCGAATGGGGTGTCAGCTTCTCGGTTGACAGGGAAGGCGGCGAGCAGTTCGCCACCGCAGCCAAGGGCAAGGCGGATTATCCGGTGTACATGTTCATAGACAGGCCCACAGACGCCGCGTTGTTCTATGATAATGAGACGTTCAAGGGCTACATACTGCAGGACTCGGGCGAGAAGGAATCCATCCGCTCCATCCAGGACATGCTGAAGCTTGAGGGGGGCAATGCCATACCGGTGTACATGGTGGAGGACATCCCTGCCAACCTGACCGCGCCCACCAACAAGACCAAGGCAATAGTATCAGAGAACCTTTCGGCCAGCGCCAAGGACGACCTGAGGCAGCGGGGATATACTGTGGTGGAATTCCCTGAGAGCCAGATGAAGCCGGAGTTCCAGCGCTCCAGGACAGGCGTGCTCCTAATCAACAAGCTGGAGTCCGTGGGGCTCCTCACAGCGCCTTTGCTCGGGGGGAGCATCACCAGCGGCGTGCCCAACTATGCTTTCGTGGTGACCGGCGGCCTGGGCAACATATCCAGCAACCTGAAAGCCCAGGCGGCCGCTGACCGCGTGAAGGAGATAGAGACCATACTCAAGGGAGGAGCCCTGCCGGTGCAGATATCGCTTGGCTCCAGGACGGTCCTTCCGGCAGCGCTAGGTATGGAGTTCCTGAGGCTGAGCATCATAGCCATCGCAATCTCGCTCGTGGCCATATCCGCGCTCATAGGGGTGCGCTACCGCAACGTGATGGCGACCCTGCCTATCGTGCTGATAAGCATGGCCGAGCTGACCATACTGCTTTCCATACTGGGGTCGTTCACCATAGACCTGGCGGCTATAGCAGGCATCATAGCTGCCATAGGGGTCGGTGTGGACGCGCAGATAGTCATCACCGACGAACTCCTGAAGAAGGACGAGCACACAGTGGCAGAGAAGGTGGACCTGGCTTTCAGCATAATAAGGACCAACGCCATAGTGGCCATATTCTCCATGCTGCCGCTCATATTCTCGCATTTCCTGGAGATACGGAACTTCGCCATGTCAACCATATTCGGCGCCCTGCTGGGCTACCTGCTCACCAGGCCGGCCTATGCTGTCCTTGTGGAGAAGACGCTGGCAAACGAGAGGAAAGCCAAGCCCCAGGGAAGCGCATGACGATTCCGCGGGTATTATAATCTTTTTGCAACATAAAATACAACATGCAGAACGACAATGGTGCAGGCAAACCTAAAAACCTAGAAGTCAGGCCAGCCGTTCCTGCAAAAGCTAATCCGATAAAAGATTTCGCGGACCAGAAGCAGCCGGTTGACACCATCATCGGAGAGGTCATCCAAGAACGCTACCTTATCACGAAGCGGATAGGCGGGGGCGGCATGGGCGAGGTCTATGAGGCGAGGGACCTGAAGACGGGCGTTGATGTCGCCCTCAAGGTCGTATCCAAGAGCATCATACGCAATCCGCTGATGAGGGAAGAGTATACGAACCGCTTCCTCAGGGAAGCCAAGACGACCATGGCTGTCAGCCATCCCAATGTCATAGACATGACAGAGGTGGGCGCTTTCGGCAATAACGTTTTCTGCGTCATGGAACTGCTTCACGGGCAGGACCTGGAGAAGCTCATGCTGGGGGAGAAGAACGGGATAGCCATCGACAGGTTCCTCCGCCTCGTGCAGCAGATGTGCGACGGTGTGCAGGCCGCCCATGACAGGAACATCGTGCATCGCGACCTCAAACCGCAGAACATATTCATAACCGGAGAAGGCGAGAACGAGACGGTCAAGATCCTGGATTTCGGAATCGCCAAATTCAGGGTGGAACAGGATGACAGCAAAATAACACGGACAGGCGTCCTCATAGGAACGCCGCGCTATATATCCCCAGAGCAGGTGCGGAGCCTGCCCGTGGACCATCGCTCTGACATCTACCTCATCGGAGTCCTGATGTATGAGATGCTCACTGGCGCTCCGCCATTCAGGGGAAAAACACCGGACGTGACCGCTATGCACCTCTATGATGCGCCTGTGCTGCCTACAAATATCAGGCCAGACATACCGAAGCATATAGAGGATGCGGTGATGAAGGCGCTTGAGAAAGCCCCTGAGAAGCGGTTTCAGAGCGTAAGGGAGCTCAGGGATGTGGTGTGCGGTGCTTCCAAGCGTGACTCGGGCAGACCAAAGCAGCCTTCGGTTGTGACACCCACCAAGATGCCGGCATATCTTGATGCCGCGCCTGGAAGTGGGGGCGTGTTCGGGAAAGTGGTGGCCAGCGTCGTGGTCGCAGGCCTGCTCGCAGCCGGTGCTGCGGCATATGTCTATCGCGACCGTCTCCCGGGCAAGGCAGAAACGGTCTTGACCGAACTCAGGACTAAGATAGCAGAGAAGGAGAACCCCAAGCAGCCTCAGCCAGCGACCGAGACCCAAAACACATACCTGCTCACTGTCAGGACCAGGCCTGAGGGCGCCCTTGTCTATGAGGTTTTGCCTGGCGACAAGGCCGGCGTCTATATGTCCAGGGCGCCGTTCCAGACCAGCATCCAGAAGGGCGAGCACAGGCTCAGGATAACCCTCAGGGGCTATAAGGAGCAGACCGTGACCGTCTCTGAAAATGAGAATGTTGTGGACATAGCGCTCCACAAAAAGCAGAAAAAGCCGGTGGATATCGAAGCTAATGGCCAGAACGAAAGCGAGGAGAACGTGGATACCCTCACCAACGATAACGTGGAGACAAACCCAAACGAGAGCGTGGATACCCTCCCCAGCGAATGACAGCCCAGGCACGGCACCTTTTAAAAATCCAGATTGGATAGTAAAGCCATGTGCAACCTATACCTTGAAGGTACACGGGCCATAGTGGACCTCGCCAAATGCCCATATGAGTTCGCTTCCCCTGAATTCCTGAACATACATCTCAAGGACCTTTCCACTACCGAATCTCCGATAAAGACCATCAGATACGAAGAAGAGATAGTGGTGGAGCTCAACGAGGACAAGAGCGCCATACTCACCCAGTACGCCGCATTCATACGGCAGCTGGAGACCATCCTCCTGAAGGAGGACATATACGGCCTGAAGCAGGACCCTGCCTATGACAACAGGAGGAAGGTGCTCCGAAGGTTCTACGAATACGTCTTCCTGAACCCCACCCTTGCTGCCCAGGAGCTGAACGACTACAACGAGCCTGAGCCTGAGAAAGCCATGTATGTCAAAGGCTACCAGACCTACAAGGCATGGGTGGCAGGCATCCTGAAAAGATATACCACCACCAGGCTTTTCGAGCTGGTGAAGACCACAGGCGACCTGCGCGCCGCCTTCCTGGAGCTGGTCGGCCTCAAGACCCTCTATTTCGTGCCTTCGCTGGTGCTCGGCATACCCAAAGAGGCCATACCCCTCAAGACTCCTGAGGCCAAATACAGCCTCCCCTATGGCATAGACATCCAGATATACGAGATACCTGGCGCAGAGGCTTATCTCTACGTACAGGAGAACAGATCCATAGACGAGCTTCCGCCCGAGCTGAACAAGATCCTCAAGGACACGATAAACGAGCAGTTCAAGGAGAGCTTCACCAACGTGGACTGGGACATACTCATGCAGCTCAAGACCAGGGAATACCGCCAGTACTTCATAGACAAGGCCATGATGGAAGGCATACCGATAACGCCCCCGCAGGCCATGGCCATGGGCAGGGAATGTGCGGCATGGGTGGTCGGCCTGGGCGCCCACATAGAGAACATCGCGCTGGACAAGGAGAACGTGACGGATATCTACATAGACAGCGAGAACTCGCCGCTGTATATCGAGCACAGGAAGTACGGCCTCTGCCACACGCTTTTCAGGTACAACCGGGACCTGCTGGACAGGTCTTTCAGGAACATAGTCTACACGCTCAGGGGCACCAGGAAATTCGACGAGGGCAGCCCTGTCGTGGACGTGGTGCTCAAGAGGCTCTCCATGAGGTGCCACCTCCAGCGGCCCCCTGCCACTTTCGGCGAGCTCCAGGGCGCCCTGAGGATAATGAAAGAGGAGCCGTTCACCTACGCGCAGTATCTCAACTTCAGCTCATTCACCCCGTTCTTCGCCGGATATGACGATGTTATGGTAGGCCTGGGATGCTCGGAAGCCGTGCTGGGCCTGAAAGGCGTCGGAAAGACCGCGTTCACAGCTGCCAAGATCACCTCCATCGGTACCAGGAGAAGGATAATACCTGTCCAGGATATCGAGGAGATCCCTGTGCGCGCATTCAGGAAGAGGGGCTTCCACATAGGCGCAGCCAGGGTGCAGAGCTCGGATGTCGAAGAAACCAAGACAAACGAGCTGGACCTGGTCGCCATGGCCAACGCGCTCCTCCGTATGGGCGATGCCGCCCTGATAATCAACGAGGTGCGTTCGCGCGTCGCTGTCCAGGGAATCATCAACCTGCTCAACACCCAGCCCGGCGTCTTCCTGCTCTACAACCTGCACGCAGAGTCGCTGAGGGATATCCAGGACAGGTTGGAACTGGTGTTCGGCCTGCCGGCCGCGAGCATGTACGCCACCGACAGGTACAGCTTCCTGAAGAAGGTCAGGTTCGGCAGGAAGGGCCGCATCTACCGCGTGCTCGGCTTCGAATACGAGAGCGACATAGAGGAGAAGAAGTTCGTGGAGATTTTCCGCTTCAGGAGAGGGGACAGCATAGAGGCATGCACCTGGGAGGCGAAGTTCATCAGGAACCCAGAGGCAGCTATGTGGGACTTCAGCAAGGTGGACATAAAGAAGCTCCAGAAGGAGCTGGATATCGCGTTCATACCTCCTGCCCTGGCCAGGAGGAGCGAGGAGACAGGCATATCCCCGGAACAATACATACTCCAGGCGTTCTGGAAAGGCAAGATGTACTACGAGATATTCCAGCTGAGCAAGAAGATGAATGACAAGCTCATGCTTGAGCTGGACTTCGTCCTCAAGGTGAACACTGCCGCATCCAGGCTGCTGGTGTCCATGGAACAGGAGCAGGGAGAGATAGACTTCGGGGAGGCCTGGCTGAAATGGCAGCCCATCTTCAAGGAGGTCGTCAGGCAGGACCTGGAGAAACGCAAGCTCGGCGCCGTGGAGGAGGTCGAGCTGCCTGCAGGTCCGGTCCTGCCGCCAGTCGCCGGAGGCAAAGGAGGGCCGCCAAAGTCTTCTGTCGACGTGGACGTAGAGGAGAAAGGCGCCAGCGAGGAAGAGGAAGAGGGCGGAGAGGAACCGCCGCCTAGCGCAGGCCCATCGCTCAGGGACAGGCTGAAGGCGAAGAAGGTCGGGGTAAAGAAGAAGTCAACTACCCACGGCTGAAGCCGTGGGCTTGCCGGAGTAGCTAATACTATCTCCAACAATAGGCTGGTTGACAAACAGCCCCAGAACATTACGCGCTGCGTCTGCCCTGTCCCTCAGATTGAAGGAAGCGTTAAGGTCAGCATTGCAGGAATAACCGCAATTCAGGCAGTGGAAGAAGCCTGCGTTTCCGGGCCGCTCAGTGCGGCTTTCGTGGCAACGGCTGCATTCTCTTGAACTGTAATGCGCCGGCACGGTTACGAATATCGCTCCTTTTCTGAGCGCTTTATATTCTATAAGCTGTCTCAGCTGGAAAAAACTCCAGCCGGAGAGCAGCCTGTTCAGAACCTTTCCCCGCCGTCTGCTCCTTATGCCATGGAGATTTTCCATGACAATCATATCTCCTGAGTTTATTCTGCTGACGATGCGCCTGCTGACTTCATGGTTGATGCTCCTCATAAACCGTTTCTGCCTGCCGGAGAGATTTTTCAGGTGCCTTTTGGCAGACTTTGTGCCTTTGCTCTGGAGCCTGCTTCTCAGTCCCTGAAGCCTTGCAATATGATTATTGACTCCTTTGAAGAACCGGCCATCGGATGTCGCGGCCAGATTGTTTATCCCAAGGTCTATGCCGATTGTCCTGGAGCTGGCTCCGATGGCAGGAGCTGGAAGGTCTTTGGCAACGATAACGTTCAGGAACAGATCCTTCCCGGAACGACACAGGGCTGCGCCGCGTACCTCCCAGTCGCCATAGGTCTTCGCATAGTACTCCGGAACGCGGAGGTCAAGTCTCAGCCGGCCATTTATAGTGGCCAGTGAACATCTGCCGGAAAAATCAAATGAATAAGAGCGGTGATCGTACTGGATTGAAAGCTCCCTCCTGAAGTCCACCTTTCTGTTCCTGCAACCCCGTTTGGTTTCAAGGGCAAGTTTGATGGCCTTGCAGCAGAGCTGTGATGGCAACATGGAAAAGCCCCGGATTTTCCGGTAAGTCTTTTCGTGGAGCGTCTTCCAGGATGAGATTCTGTTTGCCCTTGCATAATCGTAAGCGAACTGTGTTGCCCTGGAGAACTCCAGCATGGTTTCCAGAAGCTCCGTGGAATGGGGAACTTTTAGGCGTATTGTGGCTTGTGCCATCATCGTAACCACGTATAAATAGGGCGGCCCGGCGCTTTATAAAGACTTTCCGACACACGTCATTTCCGCGGAAATATGCAATCCGTTGATGGATGGTCGCAATTCCTCCAACCTCTTAAGGGGTTGGCTTCCTTGCGACAGATTAGGTGAAACATCCCGCTTTGTAGTGGTGAAGATTAAACACTATATTTAAATATATTACTTTAGAGTAATATACTTAGTGGTAATATGACTTTTGTTGACCGGGACGAAGAGCTCTCCATCCTAGACGATGAATTCAGGCAGTTTCCCAAACGCGCTTCGCTCGTAGTCATATATGGGAGGAGGCGCGTAGGGAAAACCGAGCTTATCAAGGAATTCGGAAAAAAGCGGAACCACATATACCTCCTGGCCACGCTGCAATCAAAAGAGGAAGTGATACGGAATTTCTCCCTGAAGATCGCCGCATTCTTTGGCGATGAGTCGGTTTTGGCCCAGCCGCACACCACATGGGAAGGATTTTTCGAATACCTGGCCAGGGAGCTGAAGGCAAGAAAAACGCCGCTCATCCTCGCCTTCGACGAATTCACCTATCTCATCCAGCAGGATCATGCGGTCCCCTCGATCTTCCAATACTACTGGGACGAGAAACTCAAGGACCTTCCAGTCATGCTTGTCCTCTGCGGCTCCTATGTCGGCATGATGGAAAAGGAGGTGCTTTCCTACAAGAGCCCGCTTTACGGGCGAAGCACGCGGCAGCTTTTTGTCCTGGAGCTTGACTTCAAATATCTGCATGAGTTCATGCCAGGTTATCCGAAAGAGCAGCTTGTCGAGCTCTATGCAATCCTTGGCGCCGTCCCGTTCTACCTGCTGCAATTCGACCAGGATAAGCTGCCCATGGACAACGTCAGAACCGTTTTCCTGGATAAAAGCCGCTCGCTATTCAATGACGGCCTTCTCCTGCTTCGTGAAGAAGTCAAGGAGCCAAGAAACTACCTCTCCATCCTCAAGGCAATCTCATTCGGCAAGACAACGCCGAAGGAAATCGCAGACAATGCCCACCTCGACCCGCTCCTAGTGGGCAAATACCTAGATGTGCTGCGGGGAATGAAGCTCGTGAGCCGTTTCGTGCCGGTCACCGAGAAAAACCCGGAGAAGAGCAGGAAAGGAATCTACAGGATAACGGACCATTATTATGATTTTTGGCTGAAGTTCGTCTATCCTTATTCGGATTATGTAGAAGAGGGGAGACAGGCCGAGCTTGTGAAGAATATCATCGCCCCTAATTTCAGCGCTTATGTCGGAAGGGCTTTTGAGGCGCTTGCCCGCAAGAAATTCATCGAAATGAACAGGAAAGGCGGCCTGCCATCCGTTTTCGAGCATATCGGCTCATGGTGGAGCGGTGAAACCGAGATCGACCTGGTCGCCCTGAACCCGAAGACCAAGGAAATCCTGTTCGCAGAAGTGAAGTGGTCAGACCTAAAGGAAGGCGAGGTTTCCGGGATATTGTCCGGCTTAAAGGAAAAGGCCGCGCTTGTAAAATGGAACAATGACTGCCGCAAGGAATATTATGCCGTAATCGCCAAAAAGCTGCCAAAAAAAAGGAAGGACGCATTGCTGATGGATTTGGATGATTTTTGATTGTATGGTAAATTCGATAATTTACCATAGCGCACAGATTTTTGCGAAAATTTGTGCTGACCACCCTGGTGACCCTTGCGGAGAACATATCCTATTGAAACTGTAGTGGCGAAGATTAACTGCTATATCCAGATGATATTCACCACTACAAACGACCATGGCGTTCATCCGGCGAGAGTGCTGGCCACGAAGAGGAAGCCGGCCTGACAGCATTCACTTATCCTTCATGTATTCCGCTATCCTGTCGAACGCGGATTCGAGCTGCTCGGGTTTAGGCAGGAAGACGAGCCTGAAATGCTTTCCGTCCATCTTCGGGGCGAATCCTGAGCCCGGAACCACCACCACGCCTTCTTTCAACAGACCGCGCACGAACTCCGTGTCGTTCTTCCAAGGCCCTTCGACGTTTATGAACGAGTAGAACGCCCCCCTAGGCGGGGCAGTGCTCAGCCCGTCTATGCCTTTGACGCGCTTGACCAGGAGGTCGCGCCGGATTTTCAGCTCGGCGTTGAATTTGTGTATGTGGTCATGGGACCCTTTTATGGCAGCGATATATGCCCGCTGCATCTCCCAATTCACGGAAAGGCGCTGGTTGCACAGCCTCTGGACCGCATCCTTCATCTTGTCCCAGCCCTCTCCGTGGAAGGCGAGATATCCGACGCGGGCGCCGGGATAGATGTAGTTCTTCGAGAGGGAGTTGCCGCAGACCACCGGAACGTCCTTGCATATGTCCCGCATGTGCGTCATCTCACCGTCGAATACCATCTGGTCGTAGACATCGTCGCTTATGATGGGGAGCTTGTGCTCGCCGGCTATGTCGAGTATGCCCTGGAGCGTTTTCCTGGAATAGACCGCGCCGGTGGGGTTGTTCGGGTTGATGACCAGTATCGCCCTGGTGTATTTTGTTATGTTCTTCCTGATGCTGTCCAGGTCGGGCTCGAAGCTCGCGTCGCAGTCGTAGAAGTCAACGGTGCCATAGCTTATCCTCTCCTTGGTCAGGTAAAGCGGGTATGTTGGAATCGGCAAAAGGATGTTCCTGCCCGGGTCCACAAGGGCCTGGAACAAAAAGTCAATGCCTTCGCTGAGGCCGGCGGTGATGAAGACGTCCTCAGGGGCCACCTTCTCGTATTCCGCGACAGTCTTCCTCAGCTCCGGGTCGCCCTCTGAAGGGGCGTAGCCTGAGTAATTCTGCTTCAGCGCCTCTGCAGCGGCGTCGAGGATGTGCTGGGGGGGCCTGAAGCCGAACGGCGCAGGGTCGCCTATGTTGAGGTAAATCATCTTTATTCCCTGCTTCTCGAGCTTCTTGGCTTCCTGGACGATATCGCGGATGGGATAGGAGACCAGTTCGCTTTTATTGGACGGTTCTATCAAGAGAATCACCTGCCGGTATGGTTTGAGAGAAACTTGGAAGAACGTGTTTTTATTGCTGTTGATACGTCTTATGACGACAAAATAGTTATTTGGCGAGAGAGAACTGGAAGCGTCTTGGCTTGCCATCGTATATCGCTGTTCGGGTTATGGAGGCGGTTATTTCGTATCCAGCGCTTCCTGAGATGCCATCACCCCGGCAGCTCGTGAATTCCACTCCGCCCATGAAAACGCAAAGCGCTGTTTCATCCGTTATGGTTCCCATGTCGTTTTCCAGCCTTGCGCGGCTCTCTGCCGAACCGTTGAGGCCTTGGAGATCGCCCCTCAGATAGAGGACCCGCCAGGCATCCTCTGCGAGCTGAATCCTGTAGAGCGAATCGTCTATGTTGCGCGGCTCACCGGATGAGATGAGAAGAAAAGAGATGATGGAAAGGAAAACCACCAGAGATATCACCGCTTCAATGCTCTGCATTCAACCACCGCACACGAACAAACGCTCGATTGTCTTATCATCTCCGACAACCACGAGGCGATAGATGCATATCTGGGAAGAATCGGAAGCACCGGAAGAATCTGATGGGCCGTCAAAACCGATATATAATGAACGCAAACCGGCACGCTCGCGGAGCGAATCTGCGTACGAGTTGGAAGTGGGGGTGGCGGGGTGGGTGGTGTAAGCGTTTGTTATGTTCGTTTCATCCACCCAGTTCGGGTATCTGATATCGCCCTCCCTGACTACCGCACCGATTTTCACGGTGTAATCAGCCACCGAGGCCAGCTTGTCGAAAACCTGCTGGCGGTGGCTTGCATCCTCAGCCTGCCTCACAATCATGGCCTCAGTATCCATGACAAGGACGAGCATGATTAGGAGTGGCAGGAGGCTGAATAGGGCATCCAGGGATATGACGCCTTTTGAGCTCTTGCTATATAGGTTTGGAATCATCATCAGCGAAAACGCCCCCGACCTCTATGGCCTTGCCTTCGTGCACAATATGGAACTTGCCCTGCTCCACGCTGTAGAATATGTTTTCATCCCTGAAATCGAACCGCATGTCAGAGCCGCTGTTGAGCATGGCCTCCACTGCCCTTGCTGCCGACTCTGCGGCATTGATGCGCTCCACATCGTCAATCTTGTCCCTGGCGGCCTTTTCATGGGCGATGAGGGCGCCTGCCAGCACCATCACCACTGCAAGCGTGGCCCCGAACAGCAATAGGAATTCAACCGATATCTGGCCCCGCGTCATCAACCACCACCCCCACTATCACCCGCCACGTCATAAGTCATGACCACCTCGGGCATCTCAGCCGTGCTGGATATGGCGAACTTCCCGGAATCCACAAAAACCAAAAGCGCATCCGTGAATCTGGCGGAACCGAGCCTGAAGCCGTTCTTCGCAAAGGAATCCGCCTCAAGAAACACCTCTATGGACGGGTCACCTATCCCTACCTCGAAATCGCTGTCGAATATGTGGTTGTTGAGCGAGTGGACTCCTGATACGGCTTTGTCTATGGCGCCCGCACGGGCATCCGCCTCCCTGAAGCAGGCCATGCATTTCGCGCTATCGCATTGGTTTGCCGAGCCAGGAAGGGCAGAACAGAAAGAGTCAGGACAGTGCTTGCACAGCCTTATGTCGTGCGCCGCATCATAATCGGAGAATCCGCCCAGCGCTCCCTGCCTTGCGACCTCTATCACGCTCTCCTTGACGTTCATCTGCACTGCATAGGTGCGCTCTGCCGCCACTGCCTTGGACAGATCCATGGAATAGGAGGCGTCATAGAGCCTTAGCAGCGACAGGAGTAGCAGGACTGAAATGAAAACCAGAATAAACGAAAGGTATCCTCTCATCCACCCCCCATTGCTAATAGGGGGAGAAAATTAAAAAAGCAAGAGGAAACGCATCATTTGACTCGGACGGCGTATGCGCCGGTGGCGTTCACTCCGATGAGCTTGGCCACCTCGGAACGCTCAGGGTCCATGACTATGACCATGCCTGAGAACTTCTCGGAGAGCTCACCATGGCATTTCGGGCAGGTCTTCTCCTTGGTCTGGATTATGTAGCGGCACTCCTTGCATGCGTTGGTCATTTCTTGTCACCCACCTTGGCTTCTTCTTTCTTGCCTTCCTTCTTCTCTTCCTTCTTCTTGGGCGCTTTCTTCTCCAGCCATTCAGGCTTGCCAAGGCCGTCAGGCCTCATGGTCAGGCCTATCTTGGTGTCTGAGGAGGTGGATTTCATGCTCACAGTGGAGACCTTCACCAGGATCTCGTCACCCTTCTTGAGTGTCCTTCTCAGGACCTTGGAGCTGAGGTGCTTGGCCTTCTTGTCGTAGTAGAACTTCTCCTTGTCTATCTGGGAGACGTGGAGCAGACCCTGGAACGGGCCGATGGACGCGAATGCGCCGAATTCGACGATCTCCTTGATTTCGGCTTTGTAGACCTCGTTCACCACAGGGTAGAAGGTCAGGGCCTCGAACTGGATCGTGTAGTAGGCACCACTATCCCCAGGTATGACAAGGCCTTCTGAAAGCACCTTGGAATTGTTTATGGCGAGCACTATGCCCAGGTCCTTGTAGATGCGGCCTTCGTAGCGCTCCCTCAAGATGGCGGTCACAGCATCCTCCAGCTGGCTGCCGAACATGGATGGCGGTACGCGTATCCGGTCAGATATCGTCTTTATGTAGTACATAACAAGCTCCTCCGTCGTTCGTCCAATGCGTTCTGCAAAGGGAGAGTCTAGCCTCAGGATTGCCCCGTCGGCGTATGTGATTGGTTCGGAGCGGTTTAAAAGGGTTTTGCTGGCGCTCCCGCTTACTATTTAAGATTTTCCTACTATTTAACTTTCATAAAATAGCAGCTATCGTGGCTGCGGTGAGACTCATGGCTAAGATAAGATGCGCGGTCGTTGGAGTGGGGAATTGTTTCGCAGGATTGGTGCAGGGCATAGAATACTACAAAAGGAACCCGAAGGAGCA
>JACCLH010000051.1 GCA_013425375.1 Microcaldota archaeon
ATAAGCCGCGACCTGAACGCCGCGCTCAATATACTCGCAAGAGCTACCGGTGGAACGCCGGAAAGTAACGCTTGTGGAGACGTCTTAATAGAGATGTCCGTGAAACAAGACGCCACGGGCTTTAGCCCGTGGTAGTTCACATTCTGATTATTTCCTTGCGAAGAAAAGGAACCTACGGTTCCTTTTTAACCTCCCTCTATTTCCTGGCGAAGACTAGGTATGCCGTGTGCATAAGTCCGAAATGCGCAGGCCTGAAGCCGAAATCCCGCACCTCGTACTCCCTGGAGATGGCCTCCATGGTGAAAACGTCGCTGAAGACCTCTTTGGCAGCCAGGTGCAATGCCTTGGCCTGCTCGGAATGCAGGCAGTGCGCGGCCATATATCCGTCCTTGCGCAGGGCCTTGTGCATCAGCTGGACCGCCTTTTCCGCATCGGCTATGTCGCAGAAGACCATATCCCAGCTTCCGTCCTGCTCCTCTATTCCTTCAAGGACATCCTTCAGCTTGAATGTGATGTTGGTGAGGCCCACCCTTTTGGCGTTCTCCTTGGCGAGCGTCATGAACTCCTGCCTTTTCTCATAGCTCACGACCTCCTTGGCTATGTTCGCCAGCTGCACTGTCATGAAGCCTGTTCCTGCGCCGAGCTCTATCACGCGTGATTCGCGGCCCAGCCCGGTATATGCGATTATGAAGCCTGCATCCTTCGGCAATGTGACAGCTGGTCCGCCTCTCTTCATCTTCCGCAGTAGCGGAGGGAAATGGAAATCCGGTTTGTACATGTGTTCACATCTTGAGCTTCTCTTTGAAATCAGAAAGTTTCCCTGCCAATTCGCTGTCAGAAAGAGCAAGTATCTCAACAGCCAGTATGGCCGCATTCTTGCCCATGCCTATGCCGACGCATGCCACAGGCACGTTGGGTGGCATCTGTGCTATTGAAAGGAGCGAATCCAGTCCGCCCATGGCTGCATTGACCGGGACACCGATGACCGGTTTGCTTGTTTTTGAAGCCACCACTCCAGGAAGCGCGGCGCTCAGGCCAGCGATGCAGACAAAGACGTTCGCTGTTGACTCGCCGATAAGCCGTTCCACCTTGTCCGGGTTCCTGTGCGCAGAGGCCACCTCGTAGCGGTAGGGCACTCCGAACGCATCAAGCGCTCCCATGACCTGCTTGGCTATCTCCTCATCGCTCTTGCTTCCGGATATAATCAGGACTTTTTCCATACTAACAACTTCCGATAAACCATTTAAAAACATTCAACAGAATCCTGTCATGGTCAAAGCAGGCTCGTTGAGGAAGAGATACATCGCTTTTGAGTTCCAGGGTCCCCAGTTGGACGAGGAATCGCTGAAAAGGGCCCTCTATGCGGAAGCGCTCGCGTTCTTTGGAGAGCTTGGGCTTTCCTCTGCGGCATTGAAGCTGGTCGGCTACGATACGCGGACAAAACGCGGGATAATCCGCTGCGAGCGGGACTATCAGGACAAGGTTTTGGGCTTTTTGGCGCTCCTCAATTCACTGGGCGGCTCAGAAGCCCGTTTCAAGGCGCTCAAGTCCAGCGGAACCCTCAAGAGCCTGGCTGAGGAATTGCAGCTCTCATTCACCCAGTCCAGGTAAGCCTTCTGCCCGCCTTTTACTTCTAGATAGACGATTTCCGGGACCGAGTGCGGGTGCGTATTCTTGATGTGGGTTTCGAGTTGCGGGTACGCTTTTTCAGTTGTTTTTATGATGAGAAGGTACTCCGGCGATTTCTCCAGCTTTCCTTTCCAGCGATAGACCGACTGCGCTATGCTTATTATGCTCACGCAGGCAGCGAGTTCCTTCTCCACGAGCGATTGGGCAGCTTCATCAGCGCTTTTCCTGTCCGGGTAGGTTGAAAGGACGAGAATCATGCCATCAGCTCGGCTTCTTGAAGACGATTTCTATCACGTCGCGGTGCTTGAGCGCGTGGTCTTTCCCGACCGCCTGCCTTGTCTTCACGTCTATGGCCTTGATGAATCCCCTGCCTATGTCTGAATGCAGCTTGAAGGCGAAATCCAATGCAGTCGTCTTCGGAGGCATGAGGTAACAGTCAGGAATCACATTGCCGTTTGCATCCTCAAGCTTTCCCACTCCGCCGGGGAATATGGCTATGTAATGGAGGAAGTCGAACACCGCGGCGTTCAGGCACTTCTGTATCCCTGTTCCGTCGTACCTGTCGCACACCAGCTTCATGATTTTCATGGCGTTCTTCTGCTGCTCGTTCAGTTCGGTTTTGACATTGAATGTCTTGTCGCCAGGGATATAATCTATGAATCCTGCCTTGGCCGCCCCTTTGAGGGTTATCTCCGCTTCTGCAGAGCAAGGTATCACAAGATAATTCGGAAACTCCTTCTTCATCTTCTGGTAGTTGTCCCAGCCAGTGGAAAGGTCGCATTTGTTGGCAGCGATGATTATCGGCTTGCCTATCTGCCTTATCTTCTTGGACAGGAGCAGCGCATCCTCATCGCTCCATTCAGCTATCGGCTTATCATCGACTTTCAGCTCCTTGAGCACCTTGATGATTATGTCCTTGTTCATGCCCAGGCCGCTGAACTGCTCTGTCAGTATATCCTCGTTCTTCTTCTTGACAAGCCTGGACTCGCGCTGGAGTTTCTGCCAGTTGGCGTCCAGTATGCCCTTTATCCAGTAGTCCAGCTCCTGCTCCAGGAATCTCACGTCGTTGCAGGGGTCATAGCTGCCCACAGGTATCTTCTCGCCCATCTCGCTGGTGGAGCCGCTCGCATCAACGATATGGACCAGCACGTCAGCCTGCCTCAAGTCGTCCAGGAACTTGTTGCCCAAGCCTTTGCCCTCATGGGCGCCTGGAACCAGCCCCGCGACGTCCAGCAATTCTACCGGCACGAATCTCCTGCCGTTCACGCAGTAGCCTGTCCGGGGATTGCACTGCTTGTTGAACTCCTTGTCAACGCATTCCACTTCCACATAAGCCACTGCGCGATTAGGTTTGATCGTCGTGAACGGCCGGGAGGACCGCTCCACAGGCACTGAAGTGGCTGCCATGAAGAATGTGGACTTCCCGGTGCTCGGTTTGCCGACTATGCCGATTAACATCGCAGGGAGATTGCAGGGCAATGATTAAAATTGGTTTGAAACCAAAAACAATCCTGAATGAGGCTGTAAAATGGAGATAATTCTGCGCGATTATCGCATCGAGGATCGCAACCAGGCCAGGGAAGTGGTGCGTGATGCCAACAATTCGCTCCGCAAAAGCTGCGGCGGCATGCACCCTGATGAAGCCATAGACCATCTCACGCGGAAAGTCCAGATGCGGGACATCCCCAGGAATCCGCGTTTACAGCCAGGCATGGTCGTCGCCGAGGTCAAGGAGACTGGAGAGATAATCGGCACAGGCGCCATAACACGCAGCCTGCTCGACAAACTGCTGGGCAGCGCCTATAGCACGACCCATTATGTGAAGCAGGATTTCCAGAGGGGCAAGGCAGGCGTCAGCGTCGGTTCGCTGCTCAGGAAGGAGACCATCGCAAGGGCCAAGGCCCTGGGGTGCAGGAAGATGTATGGCCTCTCCACCCCTGAAGCAGTCGGTTTCCACAGCAAGTTCGGGGCTCGCTTCTTCCCAAACCATGACCGCAGCTACCTCTACCCCCCGGTGCGCCTTTGCTACTACGAGATGGAGCTCAAGCCGAGCATGTGGAACGGGCTCAGGATAGAGCCCTACACCTTCATAATCCGCGAAGCGGAGGGCTGGCTATTGGTGCTCCCGATCTTACTCGGGGGCGTGGTGGGGTCGCTCTTTTCGCTGAAAGAGATGCGCAGCTGGTTCCAGTTAGTCGCAGTCCTCATATCAGAGCTCCTTGGGATAAAACCAGGTAAAAAGGCACCGCAGGGGAAAACAAATGGCGGCTGATGGCATGGGCAACACCGATATTTACGAGCTCTTCGGGACCTCTGACATGCCCCACATGCGTAAGCTCATCATCCACGTGGCGCTCACAGGCAACTATTCCATGAAATCCGTCAACCCGCACGTGCCCTACGGACCTGAGGAGATAGCCGAGGACGCGCGCAGGTGCTTCAAAGCAGGTGCCTCATCGTTCCATATCCATGCCCGCGAGGCCGATGGAAAACCTTCCTACCGCAAGGAACTTTTCGAGGAGATAGTCGCGAAGGTGAAAGCCGGCTGTCCTGGCGCCATAATCTGCCTCACCACGAGCGGCCGCGTTTTCAAGACATTCGGGCAGCGCGCGGCGGTCCTTGACATCGATGGCAAGCTCAAGCCGGATTTCGCCAGCCTGAGCCTGGGCTCCATGAATTTCCCCAAAGAGCCGAGTATCAATTCCCCGGAGATGATAGAGAACCTGGCCAGGAAGATGCTGGAGAGGGGCATCCGGCCGGAGCTGGAGGCCTTTGAGACCGGCATGGTGAACCACAGCGCATATCTCCTGAGGAAAGGCATACTTCAAGGGCCATTGCATTTCAACCTTTTCTTCGGCCTCCCTGGCACCATGCCCGGAAGGATGGTGGATATAATCCACCAGGTGTCAAGCCTTCCCCAGGGCTCCACATGGTGCGCTGCAGGCGGCGGGAGGTTCCAACTGCCGGTTAATATGGCTGCCATCCTCATGGGCGGCCATGTCCGTGTCGGGCTGGAGGACAACCTGTTTTATGATAACGAGAAGACCGTCCCTGCCACCAACGAGATGCTTGTCCAGAGAGTGGTACGAGTGGCGAACGAATTGGGACGGCCGATAGCGAAACCAGAAGAGGCTCGGGAGGTCCTCGGAGTCAGGCGCCAATAGTCCCTATTTCCTCAAAACAACAACGCTCTCGCGCGTGCGCACCTTCTGCGGCCGGACATCAGCCACGCGTTCCGCTCCGACAAGTATCTCAACATCCCTGAATCCGATGCGCTCGCCTATCTGACCAAGTATCTCGTCCACCATGACATGGGTCTCATGTATCACGGAATTAGACACGACGATATATGCGCTTCCACCATCCTTCAGCACCCTGGCCATCTCAGCCATCGCAAGCTCCATGTCCTTGAAATATGTGCCGATTATCGGTATCCTGGTTCCTATCTCTCCAACTTCAGGAGGCATGTCCGAGACATCCATCCTTCTCCCTATGAATGAACGCACCGCGCGCATCCGCACCTCCTCTGCCTCTGCCGCGCTCATGTGCAGGAGGCTCAGCTCCAGTCCGTATATCTTGGAATAGTCTATATTGTTCAGGTAGGGCGGAGAGGTTATCACAGCATCCACGCTCTCGCTCTCAATATCCAAAGACCGCGCATCTCCTAGGAAGACAGAAGGTGAATGCCCCTGCGGCCTGCCTTCCAGTTCCCGCACCATCCGCTTCACTTTCCTCCTGAATATCTCTTTCGCAGGGAGCGCCCTCTTGTTCCTGTCTATCTTGAGCACGCCACCGTCTTTCATGATGATGGAAGCCTGCGGCAGGATGGACAGCAGGGCGAGAAGGAGAAGGTCACGGGGTCGCCCCTCTTCCTGTTCTATGGCCTCGCGGATGGCGAGTATCTCGTTGTAATTGCGCTTCGGGAATGCGGCGCGTGGCGAGAACAGTTCGAACTCCCAATCCAAACTAACAACACTTCTACCCGAGCTCGCGCTTTCGGGTTTTGTTTTTGTTGTTTTGTTGATGAACGCGAGTGCGCCTTCCAGGTCTGCGGCATCGTAGTCATCGCTTTTCGTCCGTGAAACAAAGACCGCGAGCGGTGAGGCATCCACCCCTACGGATTCTATCGCTTTTTCCTTTGCAGTGAGAAGGGTCGTCCCCACACCGCAGAACGGATCAAGTATGGCAGCCGGTTTGCAGTCCTGGATGGCATAATCCACAATCTCAGGCGCATAGCCTTCCTTGTACCAGAACCAGCCGTGCACAGGCTTCTCCTTGGAAAGCTCGAAGGTCATGTAACGGCCGAGCTCTGGCTTTTCGATGAGCTTCATTTTTTTTCACGTTTCCGACCGAGTTCAGCGGCCTCTTTCGACAGCTCGTCCGCCTCCTCGTTCTTCTCCCGCGGTATGTGCTCGAAACGCACCTTCAGCCCGATGCAGAGGTGCTCTACCCTTTTCTTGAGCGGCTGCAGCTCCAGGTCCCGCACCTTGTACTCGTTGTTGAGCTGCCTGACAACCAGCTGGCTGTCGCTTTTCACATGAACGTCGCTTTCGCCCATGGCATGCGCTGTCTCAAGGGCCTTTATCACGGCGCTGTACTCGGCTATGTTGTTGGTCCCATGGCCCAGATACTCGCTGAGCTCCTCCACACGGACCCCGTCTTTGTATATCACCACTCCTATGCCCATCGGGCCTGGGTTGCCCAGCGAAGCGCCATCAGTGAAAACTGTTATCATACAGCAGTCTTGGCTCACGGTTTTTATAATCTTTGGCACACTCTCCACCCATGGCTCATTCTTTCCATCCGTTCCCTGCTGTCCGCATGGCAGAGGCGATTATCTTAGGCGTTGTCATCTGCGTCCTGCTCTTCCACTATGGCGCTCTTCTCGGCGACTATCTTTTCATAGCCATACTCGCGGCGGCGGCCATATTCCTGGCCATCACCGTTCTGGCGTTCCTGCGCTCCAGGTTCGAGACCATCTCGCTGGATGACAGGACCATATCGCATACCTCGGGCATCCTGTCCACCAGGAAGATCATCGTGCCCTATGACAAGGTGACAGAAGCGAAATATTCACAGGGCATACTCCACAGGATATTCGGTGTCGGCTCGCTCCGCGTGGACAGCGCCGGAGGCACTGAGATCGCGATAAACGTGGATGAGGTCCGCAAGGCCGATCTGGAGACCATATTGAGCGCCATCAACGACAAGACGCACCCGACCAAAGGCTGATGATATGGCACCCCAAGACGTTTCCGATGATTTCGTCACGATAAAGGACCGCCAGCTCATCCTCAAGCTCAGGAGCCTCGGCGCAGGGGTGGAGGAGGCTGAGGAGACGAAGGTCTCCCTTCTTGAGGCAGCCTATTTCGCCGACCGTGGCGTCCTTCCTATGGACAAGGAGGCATTGCTCGCACAGGCAGCCAGGAAGGACAAGCTCTGCAGGGAGAAATACGCGGTGATAAAATACCTCAGGGACCGCGGCTATATAGTCCGGCCGAGCCTGGACGGCACACCATATCTAAGGCTCCACAGGAAAGGCTACAGGCCTGGAGAGGACAAGACCTATTATCTGATAGATGTGGTGCCCAAGGACTGGACCTGCAGCCCTGAGGCGCTCATACCCCCCCTGGAGACCGCGGGCAGGCTGCGCAAGGAGCTGGCCATAGCCATAGTGGACCCTGCCCAGGACAAGCCTTTCTTCATAAAGTTCGGCAGGATGAACTTTGAGTGAGCGTCTCCAATTTAACTTAAGCGCTCTGCCGGGCTAGTCTAATGCTGCTAGCCTGGACGCCCTTTGGATGCATGCCTCCCGGCATGCATCGGCAGTCGGGTATTCTCACATCCGAATGAGCCAATGATTTTTAACTCCGCCTGCGTATCCCTTCCATGGCGGAGTCATTGGGCGTGATAATCGCGACAGAGGAATCGCCCTCCACATCGGAATTCTCGTTCGTGGCAAAGGAAAAGAGCGTGAAGAAGGGCCAGTATGTCCAGGTCAGCCATGGGAAAGGCACCATGTTCGGCTTCGTCTCAGAGGTCTTCAAGTCCAACCGCTACTTCGAGAGGCCAGAGAGCGTGGCTGACTTTGAGAAAAGCGCAGGCATCTCCTCGCAGTTCCCTTCTGATTCCTGGGAATACGTCATCGGCGCGGTCAAGATACTCGGCGTGTTCAACAACAGCAGGTTCGAGCGCGCCTTCACTCCTCCATCACCGGGCGCAGCGGTCCATATCGCTGACAACACCATGCTGAGGACCTTCCTCGGCTTTGAGGACAATGGCCTCCATCTCGGCTCCATAGAGCACCATGACGTGCCTGCCACAGTATCAATGACAAGGTTGCTGCAGAAACATTTCGCGATCCTGGCCATGAGCGGCGCGGGCAAAAGTCATCTCGCGAGCGTTCTCCTGGAGGAACTGCTCGAGCGGAAGAAGGAGGACGGCAGGGTGGCTGTGGTGGTGATAGACATACACGGCGAATACCTCGGCTTCCTCCACGATCCTGTGTTCGGCCAGAAGACAAGCCTTGTGGACGGCAGCGACATCTGCATCCCGCTCAGGAAAGTTTCCCCAGAGACAATGATGGAGTGGGTGCCGACCTTGTCAATTCCCCAGCGTGATGTCCTTCGCCATGCGCTTTCAGCCTTGCGTTCCGAGAAGAAAGACAGCGCAGGCTATGGTTTCAATGAGCTGCTGGAGGCCGTAGAACGGACAGACGTGGCCAAGGACGAGGTCAAGCGCGCCCTCAAGAGGAGCCTTTCCGAACTGAAGAGATACCATTTCCTATCCCGCAAGAGCGAGAAGCCCAGGCTCCTTTCAGACATAAAGCCAGGCCACATGCTCATCCTGGATTTCAGCTCCATAGATTCCCTGAGGAAGAAGCAGATATTGGTCTCGCTCATGGCAAGGCGGCTTTTCAGCCTCAGGAAGAAAGGCAAGATCCCCCCGTTCCTCCTGCTGATAGAAGAGGCGCACAACTTCGCAAGGGAGAAGGCAGAAGAGAGCGAGGCTGTCTCAAGGAGCATAATAGAGACCATCGCAAGGGAGGGACGGAAATTCGGGGCATCGCTCTGCCTGATAAGCCAGAGGCCTGTCAATCTCAGCACCACCGCCCTTTCGCAATGTAATACCCACGTCATCCTCCGTGTCACCAACCCCAATGACCTGGACCACATCCAGATGAGCTCGGAAGGGATAGACGCGAGGGTGGCCAAGAGCATAACCGGCCTGAAGGTCGGCGAGGCCATAATAGTCGGAGAGGCGGTGAATCACCCGATATTCGTGAGCGTGCGCGAGCGGAAATCCATGAAAAGGGAGAAGGGCGCGCCGCTCCACCAGCAGGCCATAGACTTCGAGCAGAAAAAAGAGAAAAAGGAGAAGAACGTGGAAGCGTTCCTCTGAACGGTATTGAGCCGGCTATCTCAATATTTTTAATCCTTGAGAAAGATATACCGCCATGCTCGGCAGGACCATAATCGCTCTGGCTCTCATATTCTCATTGTCTTTCGCCATAGACCTTGTCTCACCTGAAATGAAAGGCGTCAAGACAGGAGATGTCATAGACCTTGGTACCATAGGCCCTGGCCAGACAGTATCCCTGCTCATAGACCGCGAGGTCACCACAGGAGGCATCCATGGCGAGGGTGGCTTCTACGACATGGCAGTAGTCGCGGACCTTCCCAGCGGATGGGCCACGAAGGAGAGCAAGCTCTATCAGGACCCTCTCCAGGTGACCATAACCGCTGACCCGAACGCGACTGAGGGCGAATATTCCGCCCTGGTGAAGGTAATAGACGAGAACAATGGCGAGGAGCTCGGCAACGTCACCTTCATCGTCAACGTGCGCATAACCTATGATGTCATGGACTTCGATGTCACGCCTACCTATCTGAATGTCGGTCCTGGCCAGCCGGCGAGGTTCTCCATAAAGATAACCAACAAAGGCTCCACCAGTGACGTGTTCGATGTGAGCGCCACAGGAGCCAAGAAATGGGATTTCGTCAGGCCTGTCTTCATCCCTGCCCAGACCACCAAGACCATACCCTACGAGATAGTGGGCAGTGAGGAGGAGACCTACAGGACCACAATCAACGTGGTCTCCAAGGCGAGCCCGATCATCGCTGACCAGAAGAATGTGACGCTCTTCGTGAAGTCTGATCTCATAGGCGACTACAAGGCCACCAACAACGGCGTGATGGTCTTCCCGATATTCGAGGCCCAGGTCTATGCGCTGGCAGGGCTGATATCAAACTTATTCGGTTAAAAACCGCTCCTTCCAATCTTATCTTTGATGTCACGCTCCCAGGGTGCGCGGCCTGCTCAATCTTCACAGAGAGCGCACCCCAGAGGCCGCCCTTCGCACTCCTTTACTTACGAGGGCTTCCTAGCGACTTGCGGTCGCTGGGACCCCGAGAGCGAAGCTCTCGAGGTCGGCCCTGGGAGTGTGCGAGCGCGAGCGATAAGCCTGATTGTCCACAGTATCCTCAGCGGAGAGACTGACCTCGACCGCATCAAGCGCCAGGCATGCAAGAGATTCAGGATATCCAGCATGATAAAGAATCCCGAGATACTCGCGCGTTTCCCGAAAAGCAAACTGACCCTGGAAATCCGCTCGCTTCTGCTCAAGAAACCCACCAAAACACTTTCTGGCGTCACACCGATAGCGGTGATGATAAAGCCCCAAGGCTCCTGCAGGCACGGATGCATATATTGCCCTGCCGCCGGCCTTGCTGCGAAAAGCTACACAGGATTCGAACCTGCGGCCCTCCGCGCCCGCCAGTATTCGTTCGACCCGGCAAGACAGGCATCCGAGCGGGCAAGGCAATTGGAGGAAGGAGGTCATCCTGCAGACAAGTGTGAGGTCATCGTGATGGGCGGCACGTTCCTGGAGACCCACAAAGCATATCGCCGGTCGTTCATCAAAGGCATCTATGACGGGCTGAACGGCAAGAAGGCCCGCTCCCTGGCAGAAGCCATGCGTCTGAACGAGCGGGCGAGGACGCATCGTGTTGTTGGTTTGACGATTGAAACGCGCCCTGATACCTGTGTCCCATACATAGACGAGATGCTTTCATACGGAGCGACACGGGTGGAGCTGGGGGTGCAGCACGCAGACGACAGGATATACAGGCTGATAAACCGCGGGCATAGGGTGAAGGATGTCGTTGACGCCACGAGGGAACTCAAGGATGCCGGCTTCAAGGTTCTCTATCATATAATGCCAGGCCTTCCAGGCTCCGATAAAGAAAAAGACATATCATTCGTCCGCAAACTCTTCAGCAACCCGGATTTCCGCCCTGACATGCTCAAGATATACCCCACACTAGTCATCCCCGGCACGGGCTTGGAGAAGATGGCGAAGGAAGGCGGCTACAGTCCGTATTCAACAGAAGAAGCCGCAGACGTCATCTCCGAGTTCTACCGTCATATCCCGCCATATGTCCGTGTCATGCGCATACAAAGGGACATCCCTGCGGCAAAGATAAGCGGCGGTGTCAACAAAAGCAACCTCCGCGAGCTCGTGGAGAACGGACTGCGCGAAAAACGCATCACCCCGGACGAGATACGCTATCGCGAGATAGGATTGCAGAGAAACAATAACAAAAACAACAAAATGAACGCGTTCGCTGCGGGTTCGGGTGCGCTCCCGGATTTTGGGGTGGTTTCGGATTTCGGAATGAGAAGCCTTGTCTATGATGCGAGCGGAGGCAAGGATGTTTTCCTCTCCTACGAGAACGGCGAGAACATCATCGCGGGTTTCATACGGCTGAGATTTCCATCCAATCGCGATGATTGCGCGCTAATCCGCGAGCTCCATGTCTATGGCCAGGAGGTCCCGCTAAAAGAAAACCCAGGAGCAGGAGTCCAGCACCGCGGTCTGGGTTCAAGATTATTGGCAGAAGCCGAGCTGATAGCCGTGGACATGGGGAAAGAACGCATCCTGGTCATCAGCGGTGTGGGCGTGAGGGAATACTACCGCCGCCATGGCTATCGCAGGGCAGGGCATTACATGGGGAAAAGGCTCTGATCGCACCAGCATTCCGGCTACTGCAGCGTCACAGCTATGTTCTCCTCATCCTTCGACTCGCGCAATAATTCGTCCTGCTCCTTCAGCAGGTCAAGGTACTGCCTCTGCAATGTGGCGAAATCCTGCTCTTCCTCGTCATTGAAGCGTTTTATCTGCCTTTCCGCGTTCTTGAGCTGTATCCTGGAGTTGAGCGACTGTATCTTCATGAGGTTGTCCCTGAGCTGGGGCACCACCGTCTCGCTCACCCAGACGTTGCGGTGGGATACCTCCATCCTCACTTCCTTCTGGGGCGACTCGTCAGCCGGCTCCAGGTTTTTCCCCGAGGCGTCGCATGCGATGCCGCAGCGCTGCATGAACCTGGCCAGCCGTTTCACTCCGGCCTCATCAAGCGATTCTATCTTCACCGCAGACTCCACGGCCCCTGATGCGAGCGCGCCGAACGTCTCTTTCCTCTCCTCGGGCTTCATCCTGACGGCCAGCAGCCACAGTTTCGCTATCTCAAGCCGGTTCTCCTGGTTGCTTTTCACTACTGCTCCTCTTTCCTGGAGCACCTCATAGGGCCTTCCGCCCCTGGCCTTTATGCTCTCCTTTATATCGGCAGGCGAGAAACCTTCCAGGACCTTCGCCAGCTCCTCCAACTTGTTCTGGTTAGGATAAGTCATCTCTACTCCGGCGGCCCTTGCCTTACCGGCCAGCTCCTCTGCCCCGGCACGCACTGCCGCGAGCTCTTTCTCAGAATCCGAGCCGAAGACCAGCTTCTTGAACTCAAACTCTGCCTTTTTTTTGTTTAGCTCCATGAGCCTTGCCAGGTCCCTGGCCGTTATTTCCATGTGATCGCCTTGTGAGCACAATTACAACGACAATAAATAAAAGCGTTGATATGAGGGCAATCCCTCCGAGGGCGAAAATATCGCCATCCTGCGTTTCCTCCGCCACCGGCTGCCCAATATCGCCGTTTCCGGTGCCATTTCCGCCATCCATGGCCGGTTCCATGGCCCGGACCATCTCTGCCGTGGCCTCGTCAAGGCCTTTGGCGAACAATGCGGTCCTGTAGGCTCCGGCACTGTTGTTCTGGCTGTACAGGAAAGCGGCGTGGGACTGGTATATCCGCCCCCAAAGAGAGTCCCGGTCCTCCATCACCAGCACGCTCACGTTCTCATAGGCCGCATCCCCGAGGTTCTCGGCCATGTCGCTTTCATGATTCGTTATCACGTAGACCGCTTCGTATGTCGCAGCTCCGTAATAGCCTTTTGTGTAGGCATCCTGGGCTATGTTGAGCCTTGAGGCCAGTTCGCTGTCCGTGATGTCCAGCGCCCGCGCCTCATCTATGCCGGCCTTCGCGATGGGCTCCCACGCGCTCTCGTTTATAGGAGTGCCGCCTGAAGGAGCTGCGCCAACGAGTCCCTTGGCTACATGGCACCATGCATCCGCGTACATGAGCCCGTTATATTCGCTATAGCTCTCATCTTTGAGCATCTTATCTTCTATCTTGGCATTGTCTATCTTGTCCTGGGCCCACGCCATCCTGAGGTCAGAGCCCACCACCCATTCGAAATTCCTGTCGCTCAAGGCAGGCCTTTTTATGCCGCTGAGGCATATGCCCGCCTCGCCCTTTTTCCTGGGCAGATCCACGTCATCCTTCAGTATGACCTCTATGGTGGAGATGTCTATGTAGTTGAGGAACGCCTCGTTGGCAGCGCTGAACAGGTATCCGCTGTCCAGGATCTTCTGCTGCCTCTGCGCCTCGTTGCCGTAGAAATCCCTTACGATATCGGCCTCGTCGCCTCCGCCATCCACGCCAGCGAGCGCCGACCTCTCCAGGTCTACCATGGCAGCGGCCACCGGCGCAAAAGCCGTAATCCCGGAGTAATCATAGGGTTCAACGTCCGGTATCTCCCTTTTGGCAGCAGCGAGCGGCTCCTGCTCTATGCTTTTGTTGTCCAGCATGAACCCTGCGACCTCCTCCACGCTCCTGGCCTGCAGCACCTTCATGCCATAGCGCCCTTCAATCTCCTTCAGCAGGAGCATCTCGTATACGTTCTCAACAGGAGTGATGAAATAGGACGCCCCCATGGAAGCGGCCCCCCTGGCTTTCTCATACAGCCCGCCCACGGGCCCGACTGCGCCTGATGCGTCCACAGCGCCGGTGATGACCGCGTCTGTGCGCATGGCCTCCCCCTCAAGGAGGGCATAAGTCATCACAGTCAGCGCAGCCCCTGCGCTCGGCCCTTCTATATAGGACGTGTCCGGCTGGCCGCCGAAATCCACCAGCACATCGCAATCCCGCTCCTTGTCAGCCATGCCGTATGCATAAGCCACCGCATCCTGCACGGATGCCTGCGCCATGAGCCCTGTCCTGGGCCAGACGCTCACATATGTCTGCCCGTAGCCGGGCACCAGCCCCACGGTCACATTGACCAGGCTGCCTGAGTTGTCACCCACTATGGCAGGCACATATTGCGATATGCTGCCGGTGCATTCGGCGAATGCCACGCACGAGATGACCAGCAGTAGCAGAAGAGGTCTCACGAAGCGCTTTTTCGGACTACATTATTAAAACTAATCATTGACAATGATTATCATGGCGATAGAAAAAGGCCTGGAGCGCAAGCTCGGCGACCTCAGGAAGCGGATACGGAAGCTGGACTGCGCCCTGGTCGCGTTCTCAGGAGGGGTGGACAGCTCGTTCCTCATGCGCATCTGCAGGGAGGAGCTGGGCGAGAAGGCCGTGGCGGTCACTGCCCTTTCAGACAACTATCCCAATTCCGAGCTCGTATTGGCCAAGCGTGTGGCCAGGATAATCGGTGTCAAGCACGTGGTAGTGGACCCGGCTGTGCTCCAGGCGGTCAGCCAGTCATCCAAGTGCGGCCGCGGCAGCGTATACAGCTCCCTCAAGAGCCTTGCCATGCGCATGAAGGTCAAGAATGTCCTGGACGGCTCGCATAAGGACGATGCCGTTGAGAAGCGCGCCCGTTTCGTGGCCGCCAAGCGTGCAGGCGTCAGGAGCCCACTGCTTGAAAGCAACCTCACGAAGGCCGAGGTGCGGTTGCTCGCAAGGGAGCTGGGCCTGCCGAATTGGGACAAACCAGCATCCTCGCAGAGCAGGCTCCGGAGAGCATCCGGTGCGAAAGTCAGGGCCCTGGAGAAAGCGAAAAGAGGTTCCCATGCCGCTGCTGAATATCTGCGTGCCCTTGGCTATGATGTGAAGACGCGCGCCAGGGGGAAGACGTTGCTGATATTCGTGAAACGGCGCTGGCTCCTCATGCTCGCAGAGCACCTGCCCTCGCTCGAGAAGAAGATGAAATGTTTCGGTTTCTCGCAGGTCTCGCTGAAGCTCGCCACATAAACATAATTGCCTCCTGTCTTCTCATTAGCCGTACAGACGTGGTCTTGCTCCTATGTTCAAAGGGCTCGCAGTCTCCGTGCAAACCCAGGCCATGCGGCTTTCGGCCGCAAGCTTTCCTGTTCCTTCGGAACCGAAAACTGCGAGAGCCGAGCTGCTTCTCTCCGGCACGAAACTTAAGACACGAAACCCAAAACTCAAAACCGGAAACTGGATGCCGGAAACCCAACCTGGCCATCCGGAGGCTGCCATTCTTAATGCTGATAAGCAGCTATTTTGAAAGTCTCTTGAATGCCAGGATGCCTTTCTCGGTCCTGAAGAATTCGTAATCCTCGGAAAGATAGAGCTTCTCAAGCGCGCTCCCGGCCTCTGTTATGTAGTGCGCTATGTTGTCGCCTTTCGGTATGTCTTCATACAAATAGCCGATGGCGTACCTGAAGCCTGAAGACGCCGCCTCCTTCTCCCTTTCCTTGAGCAGTATCCTCCTTATCCCCCTGCCTTCGTAGGCCAGGAGGACCGCCGGGTCCTCCATGTAGAGCGCGTTCGGCTCGCCGCTGGTTATCTTCTTCTCATCAAGGTCCAAAAAAGCCGGCCAGGACAGGCCGACTCCGACCACCATGCGGTTCACTGTGGCGGCGAAGCTCTTGCCATAATCCACTATGTTGCCGACCTCCACCTCAGTGACGTCGAATGCGCACTTCCTCATGACCTTGACGCAGTCCTCGATATCCTCGCTCGTCAGCCTCTTGATCTCCACCTCTTCGGTGTCCAGGAGGTCAATGAATCTCTTCTTGGGCAGGTCTGCCTCTTCCCTCTTCTCGCCCTGTTTGAATGTTGATTCGGCCATAGTCTCCCATCACATGAATCTGGCGCCGCACGAAGGGCACCGCGTCATCATGCCCTCCATCTTGAATCCGCACATAGGACATACATAAAAGGTTTTATTAGCCCTTTCTGAACCTGCTTCGAAATCATAGAAGCATTTGGTGCACTTCCTGGCGTCAAGCTCGTTCAGCGTCTGGCAGTTCGGGCATTTCCTCCTGAACATGCTCTTTATGCGCACCCCGCAGCTCTGGCAGCGCTCCATGCTGAGGTTGATGTCCTTACCGCAGTTCGGGCACTTCTGGGCATCTGCCTTCGTGGGGGCTTTCTTCCCGCCGCCCAGCATCCCCTTGAATATGTCTCCTATGCCCATTCCATCAACCATCCATAGGACCGCACTGGTCCGATACGCTATTGAGTTATGCTGCAGGTTATGTCATAGTTTCGCAGGGGCGTCTGGGTGACGCCGCAGAACTCCGATATCTCGCCCAGCGTCCCTATATCTGTTCCCATGCCGCAGTCCACGTTCGGGTCCGTGGGGAAGGCGATAGGGGTGGAGACCGGCATCTGGTGGACGTCCTTGAAGTAAGTGTACTTGACGCTGAGATCCCCTTCCCCGGCCTGCAGGCAGCATTTGTATGGTTTGGGTATGCCGCCTATCACGTCCATGTAAGTGTCAGAGTTCAATACGCTCATGGACTCGCTCGGCATGACCTGCTTGGTTCCGTTGGTGTATGTCCTGGTGCAGCTGTAGGTGCCTGGGGTCTCGTTGCACAGCACGCAATCCTCTGTGACTGTGTTGTCCGGACATTTTGCCGAGTTCTCATCAAGGCCGTCCGAAAGGACGCATTCGGTGCCGTCATCGCACAGCAGCGCGCTCACAGGCACGGCACTGGGACCGCACCTGTTGTTCGCCTTGTCGAGGCTGTCGCACAGAACGCACTTCGCTGACCCTGCCACAGTCGCTGGCCCTGCCACAGCCGCCACCTTGTTGAACATGGCGATGGATGGCGTGGTGGACATCAGCTGCATCGCCTCCTGCAGGGCGCAGAATTTCGCGTTCTTGGATCCCGGGGAGGATCTCCTGTCCACAAGGCCCAGGTCCCCGGAGTCTGTGGCTGCCGGACTGTAGATGATGCCTATGACGCCGTTATTCACCAGCTTGTCCTGGCTGCCCACTATAGCGCTGAACAGGATCCTGTGCGCTTCCTGGCCGGTCCATGTCGGGTCGCTGTTCTTGACATTAAGCCCCACGACCATCACCGGCTTGCCCCGCGTCTTGAGCGAAAGCGATGCCATGCCGTAGGATGCGATGTCATCTGCCACTGCCTGGCTCTGGTTCTGCACGCCTGTCTCCCCGGCATAGGCTCCGCTATGGTCGCTTATCGGGTAGTCGAACGTGATGAGGTCCAGCCTCGCGTTTATGCGCGCGTCACCGGTGATGCTCAGGATGATGTCCCTGAAACTATCATTGCTGGCCGGGCTGTCCACATGGACCGCAGCGAGGCATCTAGGGCAGAACGCCTTCAAGGTGAGGGTCCGGTTGGCTATCCTCTCCACCTTCTCCGGGTCGGCCTCGCTGCCGATGTCGTCCACTATCACCGCCACCGCGCCCATGCTGCCGAACAGCCTCTCGAAGTCGTACTGGAGGTAGTTGTCGAACTGAACCTCCACTACATTACCCATCTCGTCTAGCGTCGGCTCGATGGCCGGGTTGTCTATGTCCCAGTTGGTGTCATTCGTCATGTTTATCACCGGCATGACCCCGGATTTCAGGTAGTCTCCCATCCTCTCCTTCAGGATGGTCGCGTCTGGTTCTGTCCTCGGCGAGCCGATGATGCCTATCAATTCCTTGTAATCGCCCACATCGGTTATGCGCTTGTTGAAACAGGACACGTTGTAGCCCATGTAATCGCATATGTCCTCGTAATCCTTGCTGGTGCCGTTTCCGATGTCCGCAGTCGCTACCGGCAGGTAGATGTGGTCTTTGGCCGTTATGCTCTGATACGCCAGCGTGGAGGTCGTGCATGGTTCGCACCAGCCGAACGTCTTCATCTTCGGCATGCCGGTGTCGTCTATTAAGCATTTGCCCAGCTTTCCGTCATCCGGCTTTTTTATCAGGTAAACATGGCTGCTGTAGGCGAAATCATAATAGTTGGGAGGCGATGGATACATGGCTAGGCTCGCCCTGCGTATGTCGCAGCTCTCTGTGCCGGGCGTTGCGCTCATCGTCTGGTCATAGATGTTGCGCTCCCTGAATATCTGGCCAGGTGTTGAAGCGAGCTGGTAGCTGGATTGGGACTGGACCATACTGTCCCCCAGTCCGTACTCCCAGCCGCTCTCGTAGTTCACCACCCACGGCATGCCTGCCAGCACGGCGTCCATGGCACGCACATACTTTCCGCAGCCATCGCTGAAGCCCTTGGCAGCGATGCCCTGCTTGACGAACCTGTTGACGAAATACGGCCTGAATGTCTCCATGAGACCCTTCCATAGCAAATCAGAGGGATACCGCGGCTTGCATATCTGCAAGTTGTCCCCTGCCTCAAAGCAGCCGGTCTCTATATACTCCAGATTGACATCGATGAAATCATCCTCGGTCATGCCGCACGCCTTGTACGCCTCCATCTCTTTCAGGCTCTCCGGCGTGGCCAGCGCATAACCTATGATATCTGTGCCGTCTGCGCCGCCCCATCTCATGTATTGGCCGTCTATTGAGCCGAGGAAAACCATGCCTCCGATTGGCGGGCCGGAACTCTCTTCTTCAGGCTGCGCGCCCCACGAAGAGTTCTCTACACGATTCAGCGCCCCCCCAACCTTACAGGGGTCCACAGGAAAGTCAGCCGGAGGGATCATCGTCAGAGGCAAGTCGCACGTAGAGTTTGGATAGTCGTTCCATGCAGTGTCATTCAGAGGATAATCGTTCCAATCAGGGCTATACACGCCCTCCTGCCAGTTCATATTACTGACGCCATTGATCATATCCGTGTAACCCGCGCGCTTGGCCGAGCCCTCTGGTCCGGTCAGGATGGCGCCCGGCAGACTTATGCTCTTGTTCTCATCTGGGATGTTTTTATATATCTCCGTGAAATTGTCCCATACCCGGAAGAGCTGGTTGTCGCTCGCACCATCCTGGTCCCCGTCCTCCTCCAGAATATCAGTATATGACAGGAATGGGTTGTTGTTTTGAAGCCCCGTGAGGAAATTGTTGCCGGTGATAAAATTCGAGTTCATGCGCGCCACCCTGATAGGCACAGGCGCATAGGATATCTTGGGTGCGCCACTTCCGGAGGTCACCACATTGGTGGTGGGTGCGCAATAAACGACTCTCAGACCGTTCTGGTCCTCGACGTAATTGCAGTCGCTCGCGACCTCCTTCTCTTCGCCGGCGGGGCCTGCGGCCAGCAGCACGCCCCTGCTGTATACCGAGTTGTCGCATGTGCCTGAGAAGCAGTCATTGCTGGACATGTCGCATTCGAATGGCGCCCTTGTGGTCTCGGAGGGGGTCAGGCCGTATATGTAGTCGGAGTATGCTATGGAGAGCCACTTCCTGTAATAAGCCTCATCCATCTTCTTGTAGATGCCTGTGGTATTGTCCACGTAACCTGAACCACCAAATACATAGTTCGCGCCATAGTCCGTGACATACCAAAACACGTCTTTGACAAGCCTTGCCTGGTAGGTGAACTTGTAATTGGACTTGTCCGGCTCTATGGCCTGATAGTCCCCTGATGCACTGCTTTTGAAGTTCCCTGAACTGACCCCGTTAAATTCGTACGACAGCTTGCCAACCTTGTCTGTGAACCCGAAAGGAGTACCCTTGCCCGGCGAACCTGCCGTGTCATCTATGCAGTTCTTCTCGATGCCTGTGTATGGCGCATACTGCCCGTTCTTTGCGGTGAGGTAGTTCATGTACCTGTCCACCATGGTTGCCGGGTCCCTGGTGCCAGCAGCCAGGTTGAGGCTGCAGTAGCGGTCCGATATCGGGAAGAAGTACCTGTACTGGTCATATTCGTCGAACGATCCCCCCACGCCAATCCTGAACACGTTTATCTGCGACTTGGAGCTCTTCATTACCTGCTTCAGGTTGGCATCCATCGGCAGGAACCGGCACTGGGACTTGTAGAACTGCAATGCCACGCCCTCCTGGTTCAGGTCCACCGGCACATCTCCGGCCGCGCTGTCTATTCCTGTGAAGCCCGGCATAGGCCTTGGCTTGAACGCGAAATCGCCGCATATCATGGCAGTGCAGTTAGGTTCCACGCAGGACACGAGCTGGTCGTCAGTGCATATGGGCAGCATCTGATAGTTGCCACCTATGGACACATTGCAGCCGCTCTGGGCGTTGCAGGATACAGCCTTGTCGAAATACTCCGGGTGCTCGCTGTAATCCGTGGTGTTGTAAAGCACGCAGCCAGACGGGTTCTGCATTGTGGCGTTGGGTCTCAGGCAGCAGCCGAAGCTCTGGGGCGGCGACAGGCACCCTGCCGCTATCATCGCGATGACTATCAGGACCAACGGAAGCGTGTGTTTCATCAAATCACTTTGGATACCATCTTGGTGAGCTCATAGGTGTCTCCTCCCAGGATGGTCATCATGTACCTCACAAACACCAGCGTCAGGAAGAAAGCGATGAGCGGATGCAGCATGAGGCCTACATAATAGTCTGCGAGATTGTTCTTTATGTCTGACAGGCTGAGGCCGGAGCTGCTCCCGAGGCCGCCTGCCTCCACGGTCTTCATGATTGTCGCGCTGGTGCTCATGGTGGCGTAGCAGTATGGATTGGCCATGATCTGCTGGGGCGCAGGCGGGTCTGGCGGGGCAGGCACGAATCCAGGGTCCAGCAGGACAAAGAACACCGGGAATATGAAATACATGCCTATGCCGAGCGATATCATGAGGGCGCCAGGTCCCCTTGTGAAGAAGAAGCTCCTCAGCAGTATGCCCATGGGTATGAATATGTCAAGCATGTTGAGGCGCAGGTACTCGATGAGCTGGGACTGGGCGTTGAGCGATATGAGCATGTTGGTGGCCATGTTGTTCACCACCCTGTAGCTCTCGGTCTCCTTGAAGAGCGAGCTTGACCACCCGCCGTCCCAGACCGGGAACCCGAAGATGCTGATCTTCACGTTCAGCGCGTTGAACTTCCAGGCTATGCCCGGGTCGGAGTGTATCTTGCTCTGCGCATCCGCCAGCTCCTGCGCCTTGCTCTGCAGCCTGCACCTGATGGCGCTGTAGGCGTCGTCCATGATGCCGTCGCCGGCCTTTATCTGGATGCTGTCGCCTCCGCACTGCACTTTCCCTTTTATGAACTGGCCGGCCACCGCCATGGCGCTGCCCACGATGAACACCAGGAATATGGCTATGAACGCAGTGGAGACCGCCTGAAGCATCTCTGCCTTGGCATGGGTCTCCAGCTCATGGATGGAGAATGCCCTGCCGAACATCAGCACGATGGTATATATGATGATGGCTGTCACCACAGCGACCAGGGCGAGCGGGAGCAGGCTGTCCCATGCCCCGTTCATGAACATATGTATCGACAGCAGCAAATCCATCATATCTACACCATTTGCGTCAGTTTGCTTAAATCTATCTCGTCTCCGTAGAGGCGCGCCACATAGGACACGCTCGCCAGGGTCGCCAGCATCGCCAGCGTGGGGAAGAATATCCCGGCTATGAATGCCGTGGCGGCCCATGATATCGCCCCGACCACCTCATCATTGCCACTAAAGTATAAAGCGCGGACGTATTCCGCGCCACCGGTGCTGCCGCCCAGCTCGGAACCCGTCTCTGACTCAGGGAATATCTTCTCGTTGTAGCTTGCCACATCCATCGGATGGCCTGCCGCATTCTGCGGAGCAATCAGCAGGGCTCCGTGCATCAGCCCGAATATGGCCAGCATCAGCGGGTACACTATCAGGAACGACAGCGCCATGGCGAACATCAGCGAGCCGAAGGGCCGCATGTAAGGCATGGAGCGCAGGAACACGCCCAGCGGCAGGAACAGGAACACGAAGCCGCGGTAGACGAACAGGAGTATGAACAGGAAGTTCATCGCGCTGAAATACGACATTATGGAAGAGTTGAAGGCGACGTTGAGCGCGCCCATGGTCGCGCCGTATCCGCCCAGGGGCTGGATGCTGTCTGAGCCCTGGCCGAAGAAGCAGCCTATGCCTATGCCGCCCCCTATCTGGCCCTCGCACATGAGCGCGTTGAAATAGGATATCACCGTGTAGCCCTCAAGGTGGTATCTCACGACCGTGACCGCGTTGTGGGCGTAAACCGCGGTATCGGCAAGGTAGCGCTGGGCCGAATCATAGATGTTGCCGGAGCCGTCTGTTATGTCGAAGATGCCGCCCACCTCCCCCATGTCCACAGAGCAGAAGGTGCTCACCACGAGCGGTATGAACAGGACGGTCGCCGCTGATACGAACAGCTGGACCAGCTCGGTCTTGGACCACAGGGTGAGCTTGGGGTTGGAAAGCGCCCTGCCGAGCATGAATGAAATGGCTATCAGCATCGCGGTTATGAATGTGGCATATGCCACGAGCGGCAGTATGGTGCCTGTCATGAACGGACTGAACCCGGCACCGCTGCCACACATCATGTTTAGTTCTACCATCAAATAAACCTCGACACTGCGCTCACGTCCACCTCTGCTCCTGCGATGGATGTCAGCGCCCTCAGGCTGGCCACCATCAGCAGCAATGCCAGTATGGGCCCCATGGTCGCCTCTATGAGCATGGCGTAGAGATAGCTTCTCAGGGCGTTTCTCATGTTCAGGTATGACGTCACAGCCTTGCCTTCGTTGGTGGATGTGTCCACGCTGGCGGCCAGCCCGTAGGTCTTCACCGCCGTGGATATGCCTTCAGAGTCGCCTATCACCCCGGTGTCCATGCCAGTGCATTCCATTATGGTGGCTTCGGCAGGCACCGGAGGATATTCCGGAGTCTTGCCTTCCTCTGCGAGGGTTGCCTGGTCAGCCAGGAACGTCTCGGCCAGCATGCTGTTGAATATGATGCCTGCAGGCAGCATGATGTGCATGGAGACTGCCAGCGCTATCATGAACCCTCCGGCTCCCCTGGTCATCTTGAACGTCCTCAGCAGTATGCCCAGGGGAAGTATGAAGTTGAGGGCGTAGTTCATGGATATCTGCACGAGCCTCTCCATGGACGCTATCTCGGCTATCGCGAAGCCGACTATGCCTCCGGCCATGGACAGCGGGGCGGCCAGCATGCTGTAGCCGCCGCATCCGCTGACGCTGTACCCTATGCCGAATATGTTGCACTGGCCCCCCTTGGAAGCCTCTATTGAGATTGACTGGTCCATCGCCGCAAGGCCGCCCAGGGCGCTTGAGACATTCGCTCTCCAGTCAGCGAGTATGATCACCGAGGCGTTCTGCATGGTGCCCGCATCTCCAGCGAATGCCATATTGGTCGATACGGAGTTCAGGATGCCGTCGCCGCCCCACAGGGCCGCTATCATGACCATGAGCGCGATGAGCTGGAAGAACTCCTCCTTGGCGAGTATCTGGAGCTCGCTGATGCTGAGCCCGAAGCCGATGATGTATATCCCTGCGAGGAGTATGGCCGAGGTGGCCATCGCCATGGCTGCCACCGACTGCCATGCGGCGAACGCCAGCGGCACCAGCAGCAGTAACACCATCAGCCTTTTCATCAGAACACCTTGGATAATCCTGGTATCTCTATGTCCCCTCCGAGCAGGTCGGACAGGCCTTTTATGAATATTATCGTTGCCATGATGTTGAACAGCGGCAGCAGGTATGCAGGTATCATGAGTTTCGCTATGTTCTGCACAGGTGACAGGCCGACCAGCCCGGTATCGCCTATCTGCGTGAATGCGCTGGGGTCAGCGACCGGAGTGGTGTCAGAGGGCTTGCAGATGTCGTTGCACTGGGTGTTCAGGGGCGGGTTGTAGACATAGCGTTCCTCGGTGAACGTGCACATCTCGCACGACTGGAACGGCACGACCGCGCGATATTGCGGCGGGCAGTTGTCGTAGCTGCACGAGCCATTAGCGTATTCATCCGGCAGGTTGGAGTAGGTCAGCCTTTTGTATATCTCGCACGCGCTACACTTGCCGTCGGCGAAGGCATCCCCGGCCAGCGCTGCGAGCGCGCTCCACTGCACCACGCATCCGTCCATGCAGTCCGTGCATTCGGCCGGACAGTAGTCAGGCACTATCGCTCCGCTGCCTGTTATCCTGCACTCCGGCGGGCACGCCGCGCAGATGTCGTCGCACCTGCCGCTCTGCGGCACGATATACCTGCACGATTGGTATGCATCCTCGCTCCCGGGGCAGCTCTGGGCATCTTCGCAGCGCTTCTTTATCTCCTTGCAGCCCTCGAACTTATTGCTGCATGTCTTCTCAGGCACCCATGTGTCGTCCCCCCGTATCACCATCCTGCAGTCAGGAGCCGAGTTCACGCACTTGTGCTCAGGGTCCGGATTGCCATCCTTATCCACGTCGCAGTTGGAGCGCAATGGCGGCACCACCTTGCAGTCAGCAGGGCAGTTGCTGTCCTGGGCTGGGTCCACCACCTTCACCGTGCGTATGACCTTGCACTCCGCAGGCACAGCCGCGCATTTCTCCGGCGTGCCGGCGCTGACGTTGTTGCACAGCGGCATGGAAGGATAAGGCAGCTCGCGGCATGCCACTGGGCATTCTGTGGCACTGATGGGCGTATAGCATGACGTTATCACCCTGCCATTATAAACGCCCGCGGTTGCCACAGCGCTCGGCACAGTGCCATTCATCAGCCCCTGGGCCAGGGCTTTGTCGCTCTCATTGAACTGGTTATATACCTCCTGGGTGTTGTTAAGCTTGTTATCTGCATCCACATACGCCGCGGGCGCGGTCATCTTGCATTCATCAGGGCAGTCGCTGCCCGCCCCGTTGCTCCCGGCCTTATCACCGTTCAGCACGTTGTCCAGCGTCACCCAGTCGAATATGTACATGGCGGGGAAGAAGAACATCATGCCTGCGGCAATGGCTATGAGCAGTCCGCCCAGCTTCCTGGTGGGGAAGAAGCAGCGGGCCACAACCCCTAGAGCCATTATCACCGGTCCCATCCTGAATGCGATGGCGTTCACGAAGAACTTCTGCGCTTCCATGGACGCGATGAGGTTGGTGTAGTGGTCGAATATTATCATGTACATGTCGCTCTTCAGTATGTACTGGCCGCCGACGGTTATGCTATTGCCCATCTGGGCGCAGAATATGGTGAGGCAGTTGAGGCCTATCCTCCTCCCTACCATGCCTGCCGCGAACATGTTGTCCTTGAGGATGCCCTTGGCATTGGACTCCGCAGTTTCTATGTAGGAATTGAGATATGCGTTGGTCACTCCCTGGAGGCATCCCACCGCATTTGCTCCCTGGCCGTAGCATACAGCAGTTTCCGCGGTGTTTAGGCCGCTCCCCTGCACTATGGCGAGCACCACCATCTCTATGAACACCAGCGTGACTATGAGCAGGCCCACGATTATGGCGTTGGTTATTATCTGGACCAGCTCGGTGCCTGCCCACGCCTTCATCTCAGGCATCTCAAGGCCTATGCCGATGACATATGCTATGGCGACCAGTATCACGGATATCATCAGCGCCATGGCAGAGAGCAGCTGCCAGTTACCGGCAATATCAATGATGGAGAGCAGCTGCCAGTTCCTGCCTATCTCCATGGTGAAGGACGAGGTCTGGCCCCCGAACTGCTTCCCAGCATCATCTGCGATGCAGAGCGAAGCCAGCAAAAGCAATATGAATATCCTCTTCATCCAAGCACCCTCAGGCCCTTATGCACCGCTCCGAGGAACGTTATAAGGACCGCTATCGTCAGGTTAGGCAGGAAGAACGCCACCGGCAGCAGCCTTGAGACGTTCCAGAAGCTGTCCGGATTCGTGCATGTCTCCTTGGCGCTGTCGGCATCGCCGCAGTCGTAGTTGTCCACCACCGGGTCGCACGCGGCCAGGGCGAACTTCTCGCAGTCCTCCTTGGTGCCCACCGCGTCATACATGGCGAAGCTGAACACGTACATGAAAGGCACCAGCACATAAAGCCCCAGCGACAGCGCTATCAGTATATTGCCCATCTGCCTTGTCGGTATGAATATGCGCAGGATGAATGCGGAAGGAAGTATCCACTGTATGACGCTGGTGGTGACGAACTCAAGCAGGAGCTTCTGCATGCTCACGCTCACGAGGGCAGGTATGATGAACGAGTTCAGTACCATGTCGTACTGGTTGGCGATTATCTTCCTGTAGGAGCCGGCGCTGGAGGTGTAGGTGTTCATGAGCGGCCACTGGATGCTGAAGGCCCATGTGGAATCCATAATCATCCCGATATTGTTCTTTATGTAGCTCGCTGCCATCTTCTGGGCGTCTGCCTGCACCGCTCCGGCATAGCAGATGGCGGTGCTGTTCATGCCTTTGTCAGGGGCGTAGCAGCCCGTGGGCAGGTTGCCCATGTTCTGGAACACCGATGAGTAGAACATGTCGCCCAGGCCGCATGACATCAGGACAATGCCGCTGAACGCCGCCAGCATGAGCACAGAGAATGCGAGGTGGTACGCCTCGTCCTTGGCGAACACGATATAGTTGGCATTGCTCAGGGCCGTGCCTGCGATGTAGGCCGCGGCGACCACCATCACGACGAACATCATCGCCAGCAGGATGTTGGTGCCCTCCTCGCTGAGTATCACGCCCGTGGCATCTGCTGTGCACGAGCCTGCATGGACCGCGGTGATGGCCAGCAGCAGGAATAGGATGGCTTTCATATGAGCCTCTGTATGCCGGCCATGTAGGCCTCGCCTCCAAGGGCGCTGGAAAGGCTGCGGGCAGCCACGATGGTGACAGTGGCAATCACTATGAAGTCTATGTAACTGAGGAGTATGAGGTTGTTCAGGTCCGTGAGGAACGGGTGCACCTGGCCATACACGCCCATCGCGTACGAGTCCCCGCCGCCGAGGCTCAGCTCCCAGAGTACGACCACCGTGGTCATCGCTATCTGGAATACCGTGAGGATGTACGGATAGACAACATACATGACCGCGTTCCAGCAGATGGCGAACAGGGCACCTCCAATTGGGATGATCAGCAACAGCGGTGAGCAGACCATGACCGCGAACAGCGGGTCGGTGGCGCCGAGCAGGAGGCGTATCGGTACGCTCTCGCACAACGGTTCCACGGCCACCATGCCCCAGGGGTTGGCATTGAGCTCTGAGAGGTCTTTTATGCTGGGGTCAGGCAGGTCGGGCCCCAGCGTCCTGTTGAGCTCGCCCGCCAGCACCACAGAGAACGGGAAGATGACTATGGCCGCCAGCGACACCGCTATCAGCGTGTTGCCGCTCTTCCTGGTGAACGGGATGAGGCGCAGGACCATGGCGAGCGGAAGTATGACCGGCGGCACCACCGCCTTCAGGAACAGGAGGAGGAGCCGCATCCCTTCCGAGAGGTAAATAATGTTGGTCAGTCCCTGCGTCGCTGCGTTGAGCGGGTTCATCATGAGGCCTACCCCTCCGAGCGGGTTGGTGCTATAGGTGATGGAGACGTACCACAGCGGTATGCTTGTGTATGGCGCGTAGGTCGCAGCGGCGCGTATCTTGGTCGCTGCCTGTATTATATATGAGTAGGATGTGTCGTACTTGCCTATCAGGCCGTCTATCACGCCCACGGCCGCGCCGACAGGGTCGGATTTGCCGGTCAGCGTCACGGTGACCCCTTCGGTGCCTATGAAGAACGCTGTGATTATCACGACCAGTATGACCCCTGCCAGCAGCTCCCGTATCTCGGTTTTGGTCCATGCCTCCAGCCTGGGGTCTGATATGGTCCTGGAGAGCATGCCCATGAGCGCGAGGAAGATGGCGACTATGACCGCGACCAGCGGCACCGCGAACGTGAGGTCAAGCTTCTGCGGGGCTGCGAATGCGGCCGGTAGCATAAGGAATAGGAACAGCCATGCGGACCACAGTTGCATGGCAACATTTCTTACTCATCAATTTAAACCTTATCATCGTGTTTATATCATGAGGCCTGTCGTCACATTCCTGGGCATAGCGTCGCTTCTCATCCTCCTCGGAACCTGCTTCGCCGTAGAGCCATGCGTGGCATGCCAGGAGTTCAAGGGCGTGCCGCAGGCCCAACTGAATGTAGAGAAGAATGACGTCACCCACGTCCTGGAGATAGGAGCGTATTATGAGAATCTCACGACCAGCCCGATTCGCCAGAACATAGCGAATACCACCATCATCGTGGAAGTCATGAACCTCAAGACCAATTACAAATGGATATACAGGACATACACAAACGAAGAGGGCAAGGCAACGTTCAATTTCACAGACAATGTCCAGGGTGACAACTGCCTGAAGATGACTGTCCTGTACTGCCCGTTCTGCAAACCAGACGACCCGGTGTGCGGGTTCATGGACTGCCTTAACTACTCGGGCATGAGCAACTCGAGCGGCTACTATTTAAACGCGCTGGCCGGGTTACCCAGCGCGGATTCCATACCCTTGGCCAGCGGTGCTGCTGTCCCCCCTGAGCTTAACGCCGGGAAATATGTCGCCCAGCTTGAACGAGTGCCTTTCTGTCCGCCTCCACCCCCGGTCACTGCGACTCCGGGCATGTGCCTTCCGTTGCTCGTGATATTCTCCCTGCTTTCCGGAGCCCTCTACCTCACCGGCAGGAACCCGTTCACAGGGTTCAACATAGGCGGAGCGAGGGTAGGCAAGCACATACAGTACCAGGCCAGGGGAAGAGGTTTCTCGCTGGCTTTGGCAACTGCTGCGACCAGCTTCGCCCAGACAGCTGTGAGCGTAGGGAAGGCCGCGGCTGAAGGTGGCTTTAAGGCGGTAGTTAAACAGGAGGTGCAGGCAGCCGAGAACCGTTTCATCGGTGGCGGTTTCGTGAAAGCTGCCGCGGGCGCCGCTGCCCTGGGAGGCGCACTGGGTAGCGCACCGACAAAGGGCGCTGACGGCAAGCCGCTGACATTCTCAGCACGCATGGGAGCCGTGACACACCACATGGAGGCGAGGATAAGCGGCACGGGCCTTGGAGGAGAAAAAGGCGGCCAGCAGACCACAGCGAAGAGAGGGACAGAAGCAGGCATCATATCTGTGGGCGGCCCGCGCGGCTCTGAGATCATGGGCAAGAGCGGCATACTCACCGTGGCCGGCATCGGCAAGCTGACGATGTTCGTTTTCAGCCAGACCACCATAGGCAGGACGGTGGATGGCATGGTGTCGATGTTCCAGCCATTTGGCCAGGGGCGCGGCCTTTTCGAGATGGCGTTCGTAAGCAGGGGCGAGAGGGTCGCCAACGACACGAAGGTGCTTTCCGACATGATGGCTGCGGGCGGAGTGGGCTACAAGGTGCCCGTACCAGGCGGAGTCGCGACTGTCACAGGCATAAAGCAGGAAGGGAATAACACATTGCTCACGCTTGCGCCTGAGAAAGGTTCTGACGCCAAGGGCCCTGTTACGCTCACAATAAACTCTCAAGGCAAAATCACGACCATAGATATGACAATCACTGATGCCGCAGGCAAGCCCCAGATGGTCAGTATTACGGCCGACCCCAAAGGCAACCTAATCGTCTCGACAATAAGCGAGAAAGGCGATCTCACGCCGCTTAACCCGAGCAACAAGGAAGACAAGAATCTCATCGCATTGGCCTCCAATGCATGCGTCACCGCGCTTCCTGCAGGCATGAGGGTGGGCAGCGACGCCTCAACCCTTGTGAGCAATGCCAATCAGGTCATGTCTGACGTGAAGAATATACAAGCATCAATCGGGATAGAGGCCAGAAAGGACGTTAGCCAGATAGAAAGCGATGTGAATGGAAAACTCAGCAGCAAGGTGGTCGACAAGGCGAAGGAAGATGCTGCTGGCAGAGTTCTGGCGGATGCAGACATGCCAAACCAGCAAAAGCCCGCACAGGTCGTGGTCGCTGTGCATGAAGCGGCTGACGATTCAAGATTGGCGAAGCCTGGTACGTTCGTCAGAGATATTGTTGCGAGCACCGAGGTGAAGCCAGAATATAGGGGTCAGGCCACGACCGCTTTAGCAAACGTCATAGCATTCCACAATCCGCACGAGCTCGCTAACATGCCACCAGAGCAGCTGAAAGCCGAGGTGAAAGCCCAAATAGAAAGTAACCTGCGTGCGAACCCATCCGAGTACAGGGCTCCATCCGCGATAAGCGCCGAGGCAGACCGCATCGTGAACAATATGAACTTCAAGCCCGTGGCTGGGGCTGTTCAAAATGGCGTAACAGAACTGAACGCAGAATTGAAGGGTGCAGGCCTTGACCCTGCCAAGTTCTCCAACGTGACCATATCCCAGCTGCGCCATATCTCCGATACTGGTGCTGTCATAGATGGAGGTAGTTCTGCTACCATAGTGATGCTGGACCCGAACGCGACCATGAATAACTCCAACATATCCAACGAAGTGAAATGCCTGCTAGCAGAGCGCGAGCACACCCTTAACACGCTGAACGCGGCCGGTAACATGGGCGAGGCTCTCAAAAACGGAAATGTAGCGGCTGCAGCCAGTTTGGGCTACCGCGCTGTCCAGGAGAACGCCCGCAGCACTGAGGCGAGGATATCAGCCATTGGCGGTAGCCCTGAGATGCAGGCTGCCGCAGGCCCCCAGGTGTCAAGGGCGTCAAACGAACTAATGGCAGGAGTCCAGGACCATTTCCTGGCTAGCAGGGCGGAAAATCCCCAGCGTGCAGCGCAGCTTGAAGCCGAAGGCAACAAGCACTTCAAGGACGCCAACGGTATCATGCAGCGCATCATGGAAGAGAAGAAGAAAGAAGGGAAGACTTAAGGCGGCACGGTCCGCGATGAAATGGAACCGGTTTGATCAAGATGAAGGACCTACTGGCCACCAGGCCCATCAAGCGCCTCAAGCACCTGCTCACCTACGGCAACCTCTGGCTCTATGTGCTGTCGCTCACACGCACCAGGAAGAAGGTCTATGCCTATGCCCTGGACGAGGACATAGAGAAGGAGTTCTTCTTCAGGCCAGACAAGATAACCATCTATGTGGTCCTCTACAAGCTTGAGAACGAAGGCCTCATATCCTCGCAGTTCCATGAGCGGAGGAAATACTACACGATAACCAGGAAAGGGACCCAGACGCTGGAGTTCGCCCGCGAGTATTTCACGCTGCTGGCGGACAAGCTCCTTGCGGATAAGTGATAGCATGCGGATTTACTGATTGGTAATTGACGGATTCGAAATAAATAAAAGCGGCGTCTATGTTATATATGCAGGTGAAACTGATGCAAACAGTCACTATCACGCAATCTGAGTATCTGGAATTATTGAGATACAGGGATGTTATCCAGTCTCTTGAGAGTATGCTTCATGAGCCCCAATTTAAAAAGGATTTTGTAACGCGAATCATGGCAGCAGAAAAAAGAGTAAAGCAAGGAAAGAAGATGCGTTTTAAGTCTGTAGAAGAGATGAGCAGGTATTTGGATTGAGGAGTGATTACTTGCCATATTCTGCCGTTTATGATCTCCTTTTTCTGAAGAGGTTAAAGAAGTTGAAAAAGGACGATCCGCAGCTTTTTCTAAGGTTGCAAAAGAAAATGGAAGAGGTTGCTGCAACCCCCCAGCATTACAAACCGCTAAGCAATGTTCTAAAAGGGAAAAGGCGCGCCCATATCGGCAGTTTTGTTGTGATTTTCAGTGTGGATGAAACCGGGAAAGCAATTATTTTCCTGGAATTTGAGCATCACGACCATGCATACAGATAGACTTTGTTTTCAGAACCAGTGGTTTTTATGCGTGTCATAATCACAGGCTCTCCGGGCACAGGCAAGTCGCTCATCGCGAAGCAGCTCTCCAGGCAGCTCGGCATCCAGCTCGTGCAGATACGGAAGGTCGCCATAGAGAACCTGCTCGTGGGGAAGAGCCACGAGGTCGACATCAGGCGCCTCGCCCATGCCCTCGCATTCCTGAAAAACAGGAAGGATTTCGTGGCCGAGGGCCACCTGGCCTGCGAGATGAAGCTACCTGCGGATTTCGTCTTCGTCCTGCGCACGAATCCAGACACCCTCAAAAAGCGCCTCGCGAAAAGGAAGTACCCGAAAGGCAAGCTCGGCGAGAACCTGATGGCAGAGATGCTCGACTACTGCACCCAGCGGTGCGAGAACGTCTATGGCCGGAAGCCCCTGGAGCTGGACACATCCAGGCTCACAGTGGCAGCTTCTGTCCGGAAGCTCGCGATGGCCATAAAGCAAAAGAAGAAAAGGCTTGACAGCGTAGACTATTCCGGATATCTGAGGGCGTATCTGCGGCCATCCGGTTGAGGGGTATGTAGAGGGTTTTGACAAGATTGGAAGAAAACAAATAGATGGGGATGTCAAGGTCGGCGGTCCGACCTTGAGCATGCTCGCGAACGATACGTCGTTCGCGACATACAAAACCCCAATAAGAAATGCGTAGAGGGTTTTGAAATGAAGGAAGAGAAGACACTCATAGAAGCAGCATTGTTCCTGAGCTCCAGGGCCATGAGCGCCGAGGAGTTCCGCACACTCACAGGCATAGGCGCGCTCGGATATATCAGGAGCGTGCTGGACGAGCTCAGGAAGGAATACGATGACCGCGGCAGCGCGCTGGAAATCACCGAGATGGACGGCAAGTACGTCATGCGCGTGCGCAACGAGCACCTCCAGAGGGTGAAGCAGTTCGCCCAGGACACAGAGATAAGCAAGAGCGCCCTGCGCACCCTGGCATATATCTCTAAGAATGACGGCATACTGAAGTCCGCGCTGGTCAGGAAGATGGGTACCCATGTCTATGGCAATGTCAAGGAGCTGGTGGGTGCGGGCTTCATCCGCTCGCAGAAATCCGGCCGTTCGTCCAAACTCACCCTGACTGAGAAGTTTAAGAAGTATTTCACGCAAGAGATTCCACAGCAGCCTGCGGGTGAGGAGCAGACGGCATTATAGCCTCATCCCCTCGCTACGCTCAAAAGCTGACGTCGTATTTGGACGGCGTTGTCATGGACGATGTTTCGTCCATGAGCATGTGCGTGGACGTTTCGACGTCCACGACATCCGTCCAAAAGCCGTCAGCTCACATTCGTTCGCTGACGCATTGTGGACTTCGTCCACGTGCGTCACCATCCTCGCTTTGCTCGGATGCTGACGTCGCATAACCTGGTAGTGCGCCGGTCTTGAAGCCATGGCTTCGAAGAGCTTGTGAACGGTTCGCCGTTCACATGGTCTTGAAAACCGGTCCCACTGGGATTGCAGGTTCAAAAGCTTTGGAAAGCTGGCGCTTTTCAAAATTTGCCAGCAAAGCTGTCAATCCTGCCGTCAGCGTTGTTCTTTTTTAGGAAAAAAGAACCAAAAAACTGACTGTAAAAGCGGCCCAAAAAGTGGCTGTAAAGTGTGGTCAAAAACTGGTTGTTGAAAGAACCAAAAACCGGCTAGTTATCTCGCGCTTCGCGTTTGTGACGGGTAAATACTGTCCCGCATCCTCTCTTTATTAATCCGTCTAGGCATATTATTACTGATGAAGGTAAAATGCGATAAATGCAAGGCTGCTTGTTCCGCCCTTGTGGATGAGTTGATAACTCTGGGTTGGAGCCAGGCTGTCATCCCAGGTCCCATCAAGATAACATTGACGCGCTGCCCGGTGCACCGCGCCGGATTGACAGAAGAGATCGGCAAGGCCCAGGGCATGCGGGTCGGTGGCTGAATCTACTTAGTTTTTGAACATTAGACAGTCCTTAGAGGTATTCATCTGTTTTCTAAGGGGTCGTCGTCTCCAATCTGACTGATGCTCGCTAATGTTCGACGCTTCGAACATTGCGCACCATGTCCCTCATGTTCGACGGTTCGAACATGGGGTCCCGCGAACGAAACGTCGTTCGCGAGATCGGTCCGCCGAACATGATCGCCGACAGCTGGCCTGTATTCTGATAATTCTTGTTTTATCCGCAGAACTCGGAAAACCCTCATAGATCTTGGGGGATGAATGAGCAAGCTTGGCGAATTCCGCTATAGACAATCATATATCAGCAGGCCTAAAATTTAAAATGCCACCATGCCCATGC
>JACCLH010000061.1 GCA_013425375.1 Microcaldota archaeon
TCCCCTCTTGCGACAAGCTTATTATTGTATTCTGGCCAGTTTCGTTCATATTGCATGGGTTTTCACATTTGCCCGCCTCAACAACTGGCAAATGCCATGCAATATTCTAATCACTTACGTCTGAGCAGTGCAACACCCTCTTTATAAAGGTATGTTTTTGAGGTGTTATTAGTTATGGTCTTAGATGTATTTATAAACACTATCCAACACAATAACGGCATGGCTTCAGTATGTGCAGAGCCACAACCAAGGATTGCCAGGGCTAATGCTCCAGCCCTTGCTATGGCGAACAGGTTCTCGAGATACAAGCCTGAGGAAGAGAAAGCGGTGAGAAAAGTGGAAGTTGTCGAGGACGAGACGCTGAAAAAGATTAAGGAAGCTTGGAAGGCGTGCAACTATGACTTTGATTCGGCTCATACTTATGCTAAGATGCTTGAAGCAGTCAAAAAACTGGAATATTCTGCAAAGGATGTAGAAAACTTCAGCATCGCGCTCGCGGAATTCCAGGATGAGGAGATGTTCCCAGACAAGGCAGGCCTTTTCTTCACTGTTTTGATAAATTACGGGAAAGACAGCGACTACGTCATCCATACCGCTCATCTCGCCGAACCTATCGATTATCTTGGATACTACAACACGAAAAATATCACAGTGAAGGGGAATACTCGTTATCGGGTCGGCTATGGGATGAAAGGTGGCACCATCGCGGTAGAGGGGAATGCCGGTCAATTTGTTGGCGAGACAATGAAATGCGGTATCATCACTGTTGGGGGCAATGCTGACGATAATGTTGGCGAAATGATGGAAGGTGGCACTATCAGGGTGAACGGGAATGCTGGCAAGCTGGTCGGTTGGTTTATGAGGTCCAGCGTCATCACAGTGGAAGGGAATGTTGGCGATAAGGTTGGTTATTGTATGAGCGACGGCCACATAACCGTTGGAGGGAATGCTGACCATGAGGTTGGTGCGTCGATGGGAAGCGGCACCATAACCGTGGGAGGGAATGTCGGAGATAATACTGGGTATAAGATGGTTGGCGGCGAAATCCACCTCAATGGCGGATATGGGGGCATCTCGGAAGGAATCATCCACGGCAAAATCTTCCACAAGGGGAAACTGATTGTTGACAAGTGATTATCATGACTGGACCTAAGTTACTGAGACGGAACGATGCGGATGGTTCAGCTCTCGCTATGGCGAAAGGGTTCGGGAGATACAAGCCAGAGGAAGAGAAATCAGTGCGCGAGGCCCTCGTCAGCCAGGACCCCATGCTGGAGAAGCTGAAAAGAATATACAAGGGCCTGAAATGCAATCCTGACAGGGACAGACCATCTCCAGTAGAGGCCTTCGAGCCAGAAAATGAGTTCTGGTCATTACTGACCGCGTTCGGCAGGCGCCTCAATTGCTCTGACAAGGACGTGGAAGCGTTCAGCCTGGCGCTCGCCGACTTCCAGCATGAGAAAGACTTCCCGATGAAGGCTGGCCTGTTCCTGAGCGCACTGATAAACGGCGGCAAGAGCAAGACCTACACGCTCCGCACAAACCACCTGGAAGTCCCTCCGGATTACATCGGCTATAAAAACAGGAAAACAATCGTCGTGGAAGGGAACGCAGGGGATAATGTCGGTTCCACTATGAAAGAAGGATTAATCACTGTCAAGGGAAATGCGGGGTATGGTGTTGGGGATTGGATGGAAGGCGGCAGGATAATCGTGGAAGGCGATGTTGACTACAATCTCGGAGTGGGGACGAAAGACGGGACGATAACCGTCAAAGGTGATGCCACTCTTGAAGTCGGCGCCTTTATGCGTGGCGGCCGGATAGATATCGAAGGCAGATTCGCAGGGATATCGAACACGCTGGATGATCCTGACATTATGGGCGAGGAAACCGAAAGCACAGCCGAAATATACTGCAAGGGCCGCCGTGTCTGGCCATCAAAATAGCGTCGTCTGTCCTCCTAAATCCATGAAATTGCCGAATCTTATGCCGACCCGCCGCACTTCAAGCGGATTCTCGGAAAGGAATTCATTCACAAGGGCCTCTTTCTCCTTTGTCAGATCCTCGCTCCAGGTCCTCGGGTTCCTGAAAGACATGGACTTGGTATGCGTCTTCAAATCATCTGTGACGAATATTATGCCCATGGTCTTGTAGGATTTCTTCATCTCCATCAGCCAGTCCCTGGCATCCTTCTCAAGCTCAGAAAGCTTCGCAAGGATCATATAACCGTCCCGGGTCTTCTCCTTGAGCGTGCCTATCCTGCTCACTTCCTCCTGCTCCTTCTCCTCTCCGATGCCTTCGCCATACACTCCTGAGCCCAAGGCATGGAGCCAGGCACCGGATTTCTTCCCGAACGTCTCCGCCAGCATCACCGGGTCCAGCTTCCTGATATCGCGAACCTTCTCCACCCCGACTTCATTCAGGGCGGCTGCGGTCTTCGGGCCTATCCCAGGCACCTTCTCCACCAAAGAGCCTTCTATGAACTTCCTTTCGCTGTCCTTGTCAAGCACAAGAAGGCCGTCTGGCTTGGCCTTGGCAGCAGCCATCTTGGCGCCAAGGGGCGATGGAGCGACGCCGATGGTGCACATGAGCCCCACCCCCTGCTTTATCGCCTCTTTCAGCTCCCTGGCCTTGGCTTCGCCGCCCTCGTCCTCTACGTTCCATTCGTCTATGCTCGCCTGGACAGCCTTGGCGCATCTGCCCCGGATTATGGCGTCTATACTGAAAGACAGCTCTGCGTAGTACTCACGGTCCACAGGCAGGAATACAGAATCTGCCGGAGGCGCCCTTTTCTTCGCGAAAGCGATGGGCATGCCTGAATGGATGCCTATCTCCCGGCCAGGGTAATTCACAGTGCTCACCACTCCGGAATCCTCGGTCCTGCCGCTATAGACGCACACGATGATTATTTTGCCCTTGAGCATGGGCCGCCGTATCTCCTCTGCCTGGGCGAAGAAGTAATCCATGTCTATGTGGAGATACACGACGATATATCTCTAGCGTGCGTTTTTAATCTCTTGCCGCAGAATCCGTGTTGATGAAAGTATATGAAGATATGGCGGATATCTATGATTTCATCTATTGCGACGCCTACGACGCAGATATGTACCGCCTTGAGGCCAGGAACGCGAAGGGGCCTGTGCTCGAAATAGGGTGCGGCACAGGCAGGATACTGCTCGGACTGCTCGGGGAAGGCATAGACGTGACCGGCATAGACATATCAGAGAAGATGCTCGCTGTCCTGAGGAAGAAGGCGAAGGCCCTTGGCCTGAAGCCTGATGTCATGAAAGCCGACATGCGCGACTTCAGGATAAGCAAAAAATTCAGGCTCATCATCGTGCCCTACCGCAGCTTCCTCCACCTGCTGACAGAAGCGGAAAGGAAGAAGACGCTCCTGAACTTCCTGCAGCATCTGGACACCGGGGGCAGGCTCATCCTCCATTCCTACGAGCCTTCACAGGCAGAGATGGAATGCTCAGGCGGATACCGCCATTACGAGTCAGAGGACGTGGAAAGGCAGGGTGCGCGGTGCCATCTGGACTGGTACCTTGACTATGACCGGAAGACCGGGGTCGGCCACTACCGCGTGGCCATCACGAAAGAGGGGAAGGAGCAGAAATTCGATATGGACCTGGCCATCGTGCCGGCCAAAGAGATGAAGGCGCTGCTGGTGAGCTGCGGCTATAAGAATATCACGACATATTGCGGCTTTGACTATATGCCCTACGCGAAAGGATGCCCGGAGGTGCTCTGGTTTGCGGAAAAATGACCTGTTCGGACCGATCCGCTCGCTCTTCGCCCGGCGGCAGAAGAAAGCGCAGTCTTTAGTCCTTTTCCGGGATTCATTGGAGAATTTCGAGATATCATATCCGACCGGCTGGAGATACGACCAGGACATGGCGATAGTGGAGGGCAGGTACACGATATCCTTCCAGTCCCCTGACGGCCAGAGCCAGTTCACCGTGGCCGTGGATGCCCAGCTCGCCTGGCGCTTTGATTTCGCTGAATACGCCAAACAGGAGCTGGAAAGCCCGACCGCAGGCATCTATGCCGATGCGAAGAAAGGGAAATTCCGCGGCATGGACGCCTACAGGCGCGAATATTCCTACTGCAGCGGAGGCAAGACCTATTTCGGCGGCGGCATCATGTTCTTCAACGGCGATTGTGTGTTCTCATTGTCCTGGAGCGCGCCTGAAGCGAAAAGGGAGGAGCTCCAGCCTGTGTTCGAGCAGATGGTGGAAAGCATCAGGATCAAGGAGCCCGGCATCAAGGCACCCAGGATGAAGGGAACACGGAAACCCAGGAGGAAGCGCAGATGACCATGTTCATACCGGATGCGTTCCGCCAGAGGTACGGCCCCCTCGTAGATGACGAGGACGCCTTCCTGGCATGCCTGGACGTCCTGCTCCCGAAATCGTTCCGCGTCAACACCCTCAAATCCAATCCGGATGATGTGAAGAAGCGCTTCTCAGGATATGGCATCCAGATAAAACAGATGGAGTGGTATGAAGACGCCTTCGTCTCCGAGAACCCTGACATCGGCGCGACACTGGAGCATTTCACAGGCGCGATTTACATGCAGGAGCTGGTCTCCATGCTGCCGCCGCTGCTCCTGCGGGAGGAATTGAAGGATGCGCGGTTCGTGCTGGACGCCTGCGCGGCCCCTGGCTCCAAGACCACCCAGCTGGCCGCGATGATGGGCAACCGGGGGGTGATCGTGGCCAATGACAGCTCCTACAGCCGCACGCGGGCCCTGAAGTTCAACCTTGAGAAGACCGGCGCCATCAATGCCATAATAACCAACCAGGACCTCCGCAACTTCCCTCACATGCAGTTCGATGCCATACTGCTGGACGCCCCATGCTCTGCAGAGGGCACCATAAGGAAGAACGACAAGCTATTTTACGAATGGTCTGAGAAATCCATCCGCTCCCAGTCAAGACTGCAGAAACAGCTCATAACCAAGGCGTTCGAGCTCCTCGCCCCTGGCGGTGCCATGGTATACTCGACCTGCACGTTCGCGCCTGAGGAGAACGAAGCGGTGGTGGACTGGCTGCTGCAGAACCACCCTGAGGCGGTGGTAGAGCCGATAGGAGAGATGGAAGGGCTGAAGCTTTCTCCTGCGGTGGAGGAATGGCAGGGCACAGCGTTCGACGCTTGGGTCAGGAAGACCAGGAGGATATGGCCGCACCACAGCAACACAGGCGGCTTCTACCTGGCGAAGGTGAGGAAATGAGGGACAGGACAGGGCGCCGGCCGCGCAATGACGCGCCGCCGCAGGAGACCAGAAGCATGGTGCTGGACTACCTGGAGGAGCGCTTCGGCCTGGCCCCTGAGACGTTCAGGGGTTTCGGCCTCTACCTGGCTTCCAAGGGAAGGGTCTATCTCGGCCCTGAACGCGCGATTGGCGAGCCAAGGGTGGTCTCTGTCGGCATAACCATCGCCAGGCTCAGCGGCACCGTGAAGCCCTCCACCAACCTGATACAGCTCTTCGGCAGGCAGATGACCCGGAATGTCATTCCGCTTGAGAAGGAGGAGGCGGTATCCTATGCGAAAGGCGAGGACATCAGGCTGCCAGCTGAGAGGCTTAGCCACGTGACCGAGGGCTATGTCTCCCTGGGCTATGCCGATGTCCCGCTGGGCTGCGGCATGCTCAAGGACGGGAGCATCAGGAACATGCTGCCCAAAGCGAAAAGGCTGGGGCTCAAATTTATCTGATAATTTTATATATCTCTTCTTCGCATGGTAAATTTCAAAATTTACCATGACAGACAAATTTTGCGAAAATTTGTCTTCGAGGTGGAATCATGGATGACTGCATATTCTGCAAGATAGGGGCTGGGAAGATACCGAGCGCGAAGGTCTATGAGGACGAGAGGTTCCTGGCTTTCCTGGACATAAATCCGGTCAGCCCGGGCCATACCCTCCTGATACCGAAAAAGCACGTGGACAACCTCTTTGACATAGAAGAGCCGCTGTACAGCGAGATGTTCCAGACAGCCAAGAAGCTGTCCAAGTCGCTGACAAAGGCTATGGGAGCGAAGCGCGTCGGTGTGATGGTGGAGGGATTCCTTGTCCACCACGCCCACGTACATCTGATACCCATGAACCACGGCAGCGATCTCAATCCGGCCAATGCCCGGAAGGCAGAGCCGGCAGAGCTCACAGCCATCGCCGAGAAAATCAGGAAACAGATTTAAAACCGACGCTCATGATAAGTGAGAAACGAGACGGGTGATTATCTTGGAGAAGAAGGATTATCTGAAGACGCCAGTAGAGCACATAGACATCAAGAAGATAGACGCGACCGCCATGGTGGAGGCCATGAAGAAGATGTCATTCACATCCCGTGACCTCGGCAGGGCGGCGGATATTTACGACATGATGCTCGCAGACAAGGACTGCGCAATCATACTCACGCTGGCAGGCAGCACCAGCGCAGGCGGCTGCATGAACCTCTATACCGACCTTGTCAAGAACAACATGGTGGATGCCATCGTCGCTACGGGCGCAAGCATCGTGGACATGGATTTCTTCGAGGCTTTGGGTTTCAGGCACTACAAAGGCACGCCTTATGTGAACGACCACGAGCTCCGCAGCAGGTATATCGACAGGATATACGACACCTACATAGACGAGGAGCAGCTCCAGGAATGTGACAAGACAGTGGAGAAAATCGCGGATTCGCTCGAGCCGAAGCCGTATTCTTCACGTGAATTCATACGTGAGATGGGCAAATGGCTCGTCAAGAACAGCAAGAAGAAGGATTCGCTGGTCCAGGCAGCCTATGAGAACAATGTGCCGATATTCTGCCCGGCGTTCTCTGACTCCAGCGCAGGGTTCGGGCTTGTCCTCCACCAGCACAAGCATCCTGAAAAGCGCGTCTCCATAGACTCGGTGAAGGACTTCTACGAATTGACGAAAATCAAGATGGCATCCCCGACAAGCGGGCTCCTCATGATAGGCGGAGGCGTGCCCAAGAACTTCGCGCAGGATACTGTCGTGTGCGCCGAGGTCCTCGGTAAGGAAGTGCCTATGCACAAGTACGCCATCCAGATAACGGTGGCGGATGTGAGGGATGGTGCGTGCTCGAGCTCCACCCTGAAGGAAGCGAGTTCCTGGGGTAAGGTCGATACGACCTACGAGCAGATGGTGTATGCTGAAGCGACATCGGTACTCCCCCTCATCGCCAGCTATGCCTATCACAAAGGCAACTGGAATAACAGGAAAAAGCGCGAATTCGCGAAGATGCTTGGCTGAATTGTCGGCAGTATCGTTACTGGTCAGCCTTCCTTTCTACCTTGCTGCGAGCATGGACTATCACTGTCGGTTCCTTGGGGGGTTCCGATGTAAACAATCACGTTCGCGCGAGGATCTTTAAGCGGAGTCAGGACATCAACCACGTTCCCCCCGCAATGCTTCTTCACGGACTCGGGAATCGTTACCTGCACATTTTTTTCGAGCAATTCCATGCTGTGCTTGGACATCCCTGAAGGTATGGAAAATTTGATCGGTTTGCCAGTCTTCAGGTTTACTCCTTCCATTCCAGTGTACAAATATTTGCGTGTCATGATATTATACCAAAACAAACAATATTTAAATCTATTTCTTTCCTTATTTTATAACATAACAACAAAAGCCAATGCGCCTCATCTCCCCGAGCGCCGTCAGCGCGCTTTTCTCCCTGTCTTTTCCCGGGCCGCTGGTTTTTAAATTTTCACAGTCCGTTTATGGCGTATGATAAAGCTCGAGACCAGCGTCCCAGGACCGAAATCGCTCCGAATCCTCAAAGGCCTGAAAGAGAAGAACGGCGGGTGGTCGATCTCCTATCCGCTCGTGTTCTCAGGCAAAGGCGAAGGGCCGTATTGCGAGGACATAGACGGCAACGTCTTCCTTGATTTCGGCAGCCAGATAGCCTCCAATCCACTGGGATACAACCACCCTGAGCTCCTTGAAACCATCCGTTCCTACTCGAACCGTTTCCCCATCAAATACGCAGGCCAGGACTTCGCTGTCCGCGAGCACCTGAAGATGATAGAGGAGATAACAGATATCGCGCCGCGCGGCTTTGACAGCGCGTTCCTCATAAATTCAGGGGCTGAGGCAGTGGAGAACGCGATGAAAATCTGCATGAGGAAACGGCCAGGCACCAAGTTCGGCATATCCATGGAAAAGGGCTGGCATGGCAGGACATTGGGCGCCCTTTCGCTCACGAATTCCAATTACGTCCATAAGAAAGGGTACATGCGGCTCCCGACGGTGCGCCTCCCTTACAATGAGGACGCAGCCGAACACCTCGAGAGACTCCTGCGGACCGAAGCATCTCCTGACGAGATAGGTTTCGTCATGGTGGAGCATGTGCAGGGCGAAGGGGGATACAACATCGCGCCGAAGAAGATGGTGGAAGAGCTTCGCAGGGTAACGCACCAGAACGGCATACCGTACATAGCCGACGAGGTGCAGTGTGGCGTAGGCCGCACAGGGAGATGGTGGGCCTTCGAGCATTATGGGATAACACCGGACATCTTCACCTCTGCGAAAGCGCTGCAGGTGGCGGCTGTGGTCGCCCCGCACCGCATGTTCCCGCATGAAGCAGGGGCCATCTCAAGCACCTGGGGCGGCGGACAGATCATAGACATGGCGCTGGGCATCCGCACCATAGAGATAATAAAGAAGGACAAGCTGCTCTCGCACAACGCGCGACTCGGCCATTACATGCTCAGATATCTGAACGACATGAAGGGCATAACCGGGCAGCGCGGCCTCGGCCTCATGCTCGCCTTCGACCTTCCTACGGCCAGGCTGCGGGACAACCTCATCGCCGAATGCACCGCACGCGGCCTCCTCCTGCTCGGCTGCGGAACGAAAACCATCAGGCTTGTCCCGCCATATGTCGCCGCAAAGGAGGACGCTGACAAGGCGTTCGCCCTGATTGAAGCGGCGCTGAGGCGCGTATCAGTCCGGGGCTTCACGCACCACGGAGCCATCTGCGATTTCGTGCACTGCGGCAAGCACCACACGTAGGTGATACTACTGAAGAACGCAGTAGAGATATGCGCCAACTGCGGCAAGATATCCAGGGAGCACAAAGAGGACTTCCTGTGCGATGCCTGCGGCGCCAATGTCTCTGTAGTAATCCCTATCGCAATGTTCAAGCAGATGGTGAAAGCAGGGGCGGCAAAGGAATGACGCCCTTCTAACTTCATTTTCCGTTACAAACTACAACCTTAAATACCCTTCTATTACAATAATTACCGGGTGGAAGATCATGAATCTTAGGCATGAGGGCATTTGCTCTGAGAATAAGAAAGGCAGGAAAGAAGATGCAGTGGGAAGAAAACCGCTCACCAATCGTTTCGGCGTGAAGGCTGCCGCAGTGCTTGCTGCTTGCCTTAGCATCATGCCGCTCGCTGAACGCGCAAGGGCGCAGGACAATGCTCCGGCAAAATCCGCGGAGGTTGCCGGCGCCACAGATGAGGCTGATGAATATCTCAAGGCAGTAGCTGCGGAAGAGAGTAAACTGGCCGAGGCGTCTGCCACGCCGGTCCCTGAAACGAAGCCGGCAGAGCCGGCAAAGCAGCCTGAGAAAAAGCCAGTGGAAGCTGACATTGACGCAGCCGCGGCTATGGAGACCAGAGACAGAGGCGCGACTGCGCAAACCAAAGACCAGATATTCTCGCACAACCTGCTGTTCTCGATTGACCGGACCAAGGATACGAGCTACACCGATCCGTCCCTTTCGCCTTACCTGACCAACGTGGACATCTCAGGAAAACATAGGAAGATGAGCCTCAATAACAGTTTTGACTTCGGCGCCAAACTGGACGTCAACGAGGCCGGCTCAGCATTCTCACCGAGCATCAGATACCGTGACCTGGTGGAGGTCGACCCGGGCGTCATGTGGTTCACTCCGAAGGCGCAGACAGTTCTTTTCGGAAGGCTCCTGGTCAGGCCAGAGATCAACGTCTGGAGATTCAAGGGGGTATACTACGGCAGCGTCGCATTGCTTGGTAACATGCCCTCGTCGGTGTACCACTCCCACTCAGTCGGCCTGGGCTATTCACAGCCCATCGGAAAGGATTTCAGGCTGAGAATCGGAGGGGTCATCGGTGGCGCACTATCCCACCCGGCATGGGATGACGTGTATCTGAATTTCAGCACAGGCATCTCAGGAGAGATACACAAGATGGTGCTGCTCTACCTGATGCCGACATTCTACTTCGCAGCGAACGACCCGATGAAAACGGCGTATATCGGCTATTACTGGCCCAAGATACAGGATATCGAAGCAGGCATCCAGGTCACAAAGGACCAATGGACCGGCAGATTATACGGGGATTTCGGCCTAATCGGAAACAACTACGGCATCTATGACCGTTACGGTGTGAGGGGAACGAGGACCATGAGTATCAACAACCAGGCGGACATAGACGTGTGGGGTTCGATAGGCGCGACCCGCTGGTCGCCTCAGCTGGGCGGCAGGTGGGACCCGGCGCTGATGGTCGGGGCCACCGTGGTCTTCGGCGGCAAATATGTCAACTCGACAAACACGCTGAATTTCTCGCACCTCCAAACCGGCGGCACGCAGTTCGCAGAGACAGAGTTCCCGACAGTGGAGGACCCAGGACCGTACGGCTTTGGAAGGTCCGGCAATGCGGCTTACGATGTGCCTATCAACGAAACCAAGAACCGCATTCTGAACTCCACAAGCTTCGCGCAGTTCAAGAATTCCTACCATGCCGCATCAGAGGAGGAGGTCATCCTGAGGGCAAGGTTCCTGGGCGCATTCATGCAGCAGGTGGCTTATGCCAACGACGCCTATGACGCCTTGACCACCGGCGGCTTCTTTGACAGCGAGGTCAAGCGCATAGCCAAGGCAGATCATGAGGAGATATTCAGATATATCAAGGAGTATGTCAGCTGGTATGAGAATCACAGCGTCAAAGAGAAGATGCCTGACAGTCTCAAGAAAGGCATCGCGGTATGCGCAGGCATCGGCGAGCTCCAGGCCGAGTACATGAGGGCTAACGGCGTGGACGCTATAGTCATGAGTGTGAACACACCCAAGGGGCCGCATGTGATAACCGCGGCACAGATGAAGGACAGGACCATGCTGCTCGACTACGGCAACATGTACAGCACTCCTGAGGGCACCCTGGACCAGACATTGCGGTTCTACGGCCAGAACCGGCAGGCGCCGGTCTTCCAGTCCCAGTTCTTCAATGGCAAGGGCTACATGGGAACGTACCTGACATCAGAAGGAAGGCTGCTCCACGGAGCTGTGGGCCTTGAGAATCCCGAGCTGCTGAAGAAGGACTTCCTCGGCGTCAGATGATTTTTCCTTTTTCATTTTCGTTATCTTTTTATATCCTCCTGCAGAAACCTTGCCATGGACGACACAATCGAAATCTGCTCCGGTTGTGGAAAAATGCCCCGCTCTATCGATAACATCAGCGGCTACTTCTTGTGCACACGGTGCGGGAATCGTGCGACGACCCATGTCACAGGGGACGATTACGAGAAGACTGTGACCGAGCTGGATAGGAAATTCCATGAGATGCTGCTAAAGCAAAGGCATGAAGCTGTGTCCAAGGAGCCGTTAAGGCTGCCGAAGGCCAAAAAAGCCCCGGCGAAGGCCGCCAAGGCGAAAGCGGCGAAGAAA
>JACCLH010000078.1 GCA_013425375.1 Microcaldota archaeon
GCTTTGCTCATCCTTTTGTTTGAAGCGATTACTAAACCGGCCTCGTCAGCTCTGCGTAAGGCCTCTTCCATCGGAACCCCGTCCGATCTTTTCACCAAAACGGCTAGATTTGGGCCTCTCGTCCTTTCCTTTCCTGAAATCTGCTGAGCAACAGTCATAATTTCACCTTATCTATTGGTAAGTATATTGTGTATGAATATACTTAAAAACCTACCTATTAACACATCTACGATTCTGAAGGCCGCTCACATATCTTTAAATATTATTATGTTTGTAATAATTACAAATATAATAAAGATGATGCTTATGAAGTTCTACAACCGTGTAAATGAGCTGGATGAGCTAAAAACCCTCTCGAACGCCGCAGAGAAGAAAGCGGTGATGTGCGTCATAACCGGAGTGAGGCGGGTAGGGAAAACCGAGCTTATCAAGGAGTTCTTCAAGGAAGAAGACGGCCTTTACTTCTATGTCGATAGCTCAAAAACATCTACCCAGCTGCTTTCTGAGTTTTCAGGCGAACTGAAAGAGAGGCTCGGGCTATCCGAGCGGCTCACCGTCTCTTCATGGGACGACCTTTTCCATGATATCTTCGAATACTCAAAGAAAAAGAAGGTCATCTTGGCTTTTGACGAATTCCAGCGGTTCACATGGATAGACAAGACCCTGCCGTTCGTCCTTCAGAAGTTCTTCGATCTGAACAAAAACGACTCAAAGATATTCATCATAATCTCGGGCTCAAGCTTCGGCCTGCTCAAAGGCATGTTCATCGAGCAGGATGCTCCCCTTTTCCAGAGGCCTGCAAATATCCTCCATATCAGGCAATTTGATTTTGGGACCGTATGTTGCATACTTGACGATCTTGGCATCAAAGGCTTCAAGGATAAGGTAGAATTATACGCTCTTTTCGGAGGCATCCCGAAATACTACGACCTCATTGAGGATTATGGGGTAAAAAGCGCAGACCTGGCCATGAAAAAGCTCCTTTATGGAGAGCTTGCCCCTCTGCGTGATGAGGTCAAGAACATAATGGCTGAGGAATTCGGCAAAGAAACCGCGACGTATTATGGTGTGCTGGCAGCCTCTGCATTGGGAAAGGCCAGGGCCAATGAAATCGCCGATTATTCCGGCGTCAAAGGGACTTCGCTGGGGCCTTACCTCTATGACCTGACCGAGCTTCTCGGCGCCCTGAAAAAAGAGCTTCCTATTACTGAAGACATAAAGAGCAAAAGGGCAAGATACTACCTGAACAACCAGTTCTTCAAGCTCTGGTTCAGGTTCGTTTTCAGGAAACAGAGCGAATTCGAGCTCGGCAGATTCGATGAGCTGTTCGCTCATTTCCAGGAGGAAAAGAATTCCTTTGTCGGTCGGGCCTTTGAGGAAATCTGCAGGCAGTATCTTCTGAAAACCATGAAGTTCGAGAAAATCGGCAGATGGTGGGGCAAAGGAAAGAATGAACCCGTAGAGATTGATCTGCTTGCACTGGACGAAAAGGCTTCTCTCGCGATATTCGCAGAATGCAAGTGGCAGGACAAGCCGGTTGCTGTTTCGGACATGGTGGCGTTCAAGGAGAAAGCTGCCTTTGTGGACTGGAAATATGGCAGCCGCTCGGAAAAATTCGTGTTCTTCTCCAAATCCGGTTTTGACAAAAAGGCCTTGGATTTCGGGGCAGAAAACGGCTGGCTTCTTGTTGACCTGGATGGGCTTGAACGTGCGTTTAATGAACCGGTTCATTCATCCCCCTGATTTTAGGGGTGTTTTCATTCGATAACCCATGAGTGGTACCAACCAGGGGAGTTCTCAGACAAGCCCTCTGACTGCTCCGGGGGCTTTTAACTGCGAGTTGGAATCCTAATCGTTCCTCTGGTACAGGACTACGCTGCCATCCCCGAAGGACTTTATCGTCCTGAACGGATCCAGGGACGTATCGCAGGCATCACTCCACACAATGAGCGCGCCCCTTTTTCCTACGACATGCTTTGCGATGGATTCCACGAACTCTTTTGGGCCGGACGGTAAAAGGGCCAGCATGGAGTCCGCTTCTGATTCAATCCTTGCTACCAGGTCCCTTGTCGCCTTGAGCTTGGCGAGCGTGCTTTTCTTCAGGGCCGGCTCTGCCTCGCTTTCTTCCTCATACCGCGCCGCGAGGGTGGCGAGGAGTGCTGATGCGCTTTCTATCTTATCATTGGGTTTTTCCAGCTCTAGCATCAGGATATTGAGCAGCCTTGTCTCTGACAAAGGCAAAAGCGGAGGGCGGAGGGCGGCATCTCCCGCATCCATCTCCTCTTTGTACTTTCCTTCGCCCAGGTCGGCGAAAAGTTCGCGTTTCAATGAATCCCTGTCCGGGATGGAGCTTTGCCAATACGAAAGAAAGACCAGATCAAAACCCTCTGAAGGCACTTTCACAACCTGCCCTTGCAAATCCGGATAGGATGACGGCTGCACCACGGTTTTTGCCCTGAACGAACCGGTTCGCCCGTTCTTCAGGCCAAAGGCACGATAGTCAAAAAATATCTCGAATACGCGCATGGAGTTCATGAGTTCCCTGAGCTGATCCCTGCTGAAGTCGTGCTGCTGCCTTACAGCCGCGCCATTTCCTGAATAGGGATTGCCTGGGATGGAAAGGATTTGATTGAGAAGGACAAGCGTGACGGCATCCGAGATAGACGGATGCGCACCTATTTTCTGTGAGGTATACCGGGACAGATCCCAATGGTCCTGCCGGGGGATATCCCGCATCTCCGCCATGCCGGAATACGGAACTACCGGGAAAACGCTGATGGACTTGGGTTTTTTAGGCCCAGACGCGTCAATCATCACGGCCTGTGTGTGAAAACGGCTCTTTTTACGATAGGGGGCATCGGATCGCATCTCATTGCCCAGCGACTGGCATTTGTATGATTGATGGTAGCTCATCCAATTTTTCATGATAAGACCTCATCCCGTGATGTGTTGGCAAAGCTTTTTAATTGTGTTACAAATCGGGTTATTTGTGTATTGTTTTCACGTCCTCTGGACTCGTTTCTTCTCAGGAGGGCTTATCAAGGCGCTGGAGCTCCATCTCGAGGTCCTCTTTCAGTCTCCGCAGGGATTGTTCCTCAGCCTTCATACGCGCGGAGATGGTCTTAAGGAGCTTCTGTGATGGCGACACTGCTATGGAATAGACAGTTGCCCCGATCAGGATCACTCCTGCTACAGCCCATGTAGCCTTATCCAACAGCGAGGTCACCTTGCCCCACGATTCAGGCGGGACACTCATGTAGGGCAGGACTTTATATGCCCCTGTTATCAGAACCGCCGCTGGCACGCCCAGCACGGCTAGCGCCAACGTGAATGACCTGATTTTGGCCATCCACGATTCGGATTTGAACTGTTTATCGCAAAATTCGGATAATCTGTGCTGCGAACTTATCTGCTGCGAGTCCCTCTCGATTGGGTCCCCGATGCGCCCGGCTTGGTCCTCGGCGCTGACAAGCTGTTTTAAGGTCTCATGCTCCTGCTTAAGGCGCTCCAGGCGCTGGTCAGCTGAGTCCATCTGCCTGACGGTGCGCCGGTAGTTCAACTCGCGCAGTCCTACGATAAGCCCGAAAGGCCCGTCCCGCCGCTGCCGCGATTTGTATTCGTGGTCCTGCGGCCCGGAGTCGGCAATATGCCTAAGCTGGTGGGAATTCATAATGCATATTATGAATGAATATGTTTAAAAATGTAAATGCGTGACATAATGAACACGCGGGGAAATCATTTTAAAGGACAACCGAATTTAAGCAGTCTAGCTCATCGAAGATAATCAATAACGGTGATAACACTATGAATATCAGCGAGCTTAAGCCGGGAACCGGCAGCGTGAACATAGAGGCTGAAGTAGTCTCCATGGACAGCGAAAGGGAGATAAACAAGTACGGAAGGAAGCTCAGGGTAGCCAACGCCACCATAAAGGATGACAGCGGCTCCATAACACTGGTCCTCTGGAACGAACAGATAGACACTGTCAAGGCAGGCATGAGGATAAAGATAGAGAACGGATATGTCAACGAGTGGCAGAGCGCCCCCCAGCTGACCCTGGGCAAGTTCGGCAAGCTCACCGTCCTCTGACTGTTATCATCCCGTCCTCGTTTTCCACATAGACAAGCCCTTCCAGTTCGTCTGCCGCGCCAATGCCACAAAGGCTTTTCCTAACGATGGATGCGTTCCCGCCAACCCCGACAAATCTCGCGACAAATCCATCACCACTACCCGCGCCAAACTCGCTACCATCGCCAAAATCACCACTACCCACGTCCTCGCTCGTCACGGATAGTGCAGTGGAAAGCGAAACCTCCCGCCCATTGCCGTCCCCCAAAGCGCAGACCTCGTTCATGGCATTGGCCAGAGACACCGCAGAAGACCGGAACCTCAGCAGTTCGGCATTGCTCGCCGCAGAGGATTTTATCTCGGATAATGCCATGACAGATATCGAAAGAAGACCCAGCGCCACGGCTGAGAGAACAAGATATTCCAGGCTCACCTGTGCTCGCATATTCATCCCCCAAAGCATATCGGTAATCAGATTAATAAGGGATGTACCACGCGAACGGATGAATTAGTGGTTGGTTTGTGTGTTGGTGGAACGCGCGAGTAACGCGAGCGGATGGTAAGGGTTGGGTGTGTTGGTTGAACGCGAGCGATGCGTATTGACGGGACGCGAGCAAATTTCTACCTGATATAGGACAAGTTCCTGTTGGACGCCTCGAACTGGGCCGCCATCGTCTTCTGGACCTCGTCCTGCACCTTCTTCAGTATCTTCTGGCTCTCCTGGGCCTGCTTGTTCAGCCTCTTGATGTCCACCTTGATGTCAAGGTACTTGGAAAGCAGCAGGACTATCTGGCGGGCAGAAGCCGTGTCTATATAGCTACCATGGGTCTCGCCCATGATGCAGGAGCCCTCCATGCCCTTGTGCTTGCCCAGGGCAGGCAGAAGCCCTGCGGCCCCGACTATGGAGCCCTTAGCCTCTCCGAATATCACGCCGTGCTTCTTGAACCTGTTGCGGAGGCCGTCCGAAGTGGCCACTCCGAAAAGGCGGCGCTCCTCGGCTATCTTGCCTGTGCTGTAGCCTCCTACGCTGAGTATCTCAGTGACGTTGAGGGATTTGCAGTAATCAAGGATGGCGCCTGCGACCTCGTACTGGCCCACCGAGCTCATGGCCTGTATGTCTCCGAGGAGTATCAGTATGTCCCTTTTCTTGCCTTTGCAGTGATAGATGCTGTTCCTTATCAGCCTCATGCCGCCCTTCTTGGTCATGAATACCTGGTGTGGGAAGTGCGGCGAATAGATGTTGGCCACCTTGTCGGCGTTGAGCTCCTCTACAAGATAGCGGCCGACCACCTGGCCGATGAGGCCGATGCCAGGCAATCCTGTGAGCAGTATGGCATTGCGGAGCTTCTTCAGCTTCACTTTCTCGACTATGACGGTATTTTGCATAAGCGTTCACCTCATCCCCCGAACTTCACCCTGCGGCGGTAATCGCCGTACGGGTCGTTGGGGTTGAAACGGGCAGGATGCGCGGAGAGCGTCTGCGCGCCGCAATGGGAGCCGGAGAGCGTGTAGCTTTGGCACACACCGCAGAAACGCATCTTCTTCATCAGAGGGGCCTCGCGCCGGGCAGGAGATTATTTCTCCCGCTCGGATTTGAAATCACAGTTGTTCTTCTGGGCGTAGGTTTTTATACGTTCCAAGACCGCGAGCATCCTCTTCTCGCCGCTTTTGTAATCAGGTGCTGTGAGCGACACCTTGTAACGCGGGGCGCCCAGGTATTGGACCTCCACGTCATCTCCGGTCTCCAGGGCAGTCTTTATATCAGCCACACCGGCCGGGTTGTAACAGACCAGCGTGACCAGGGTGTCTATATGCACGACAGGCTTCTTTATGCTCTTGACCGCTATCTCCAATATCTTGGCCTTGAGCGCCTTCGGCAGGTCCAGCTTCTTCAGCGCTTCCTCGCCCTTGAAGCTGGCTTCCTTGAAGCACGTGTAGACATCGTCGAAATGGGCCTCTATCTCTTTACTGACAGCGGCGGCATCATTTCCTGTCTTGGCATCCTTGAGGGCGAATTCCAGCAGCTTGGCGCCGCGCTTCTCGTTCTGCATGAGCTCCAGCTTGCGCTTCTTCTCCTCCTCGCTCACCCTCTTGATGGACACATCCACCTGGTTCTTCTGCCTGTCCACGTGGTGGACCTTGACCACATAGCGCTGGCCCTCTGATATGAATTCGTGTATGTTCTTTATCCAGCGCGGGGCGACCTCGGAAACGTGGAGGAACGCCTCCAGGTTGTTGTACTCCGGGATCATGCAGAACGCGCCGTAGGGCATTATCTTCTTTATGACGGCCACTACCAGCTCGTCCTCATCAGGAAGCTCGACTATCCCAATCACCCGAGCTCCTCTACGATCTTGCCGTGTATGACCGCCGTGCCGCCAGACGGGTGGGCCAGGGGCTCCTTGCACCCTGAGCATTTCACCACGGAGGTCGTATGGCTGAACACTACCTGCTCATTGCCGCATTTGCATTGGACCTTGAGATATTTTCCTGCCATGTCATGCACCTCGTACTTCATGCCTTGAATTCTATCTTCTTGGTGGTTCTTCCCCTGAGCACGCGCTCCTGCTTCTTCTTGCACTGGCTGCACTGGAGGACGAGCTTCTGCCTCTTGCCCTGCTTCTTGACGCTCTTCTCGCCCTTCCTCTTGCTTCCGTGGCCTTTCAGCCTCCTCATCTCGTGCCTGCGGTTGCCTGCAGACATCGGCCTTGCCCTGCCCTTGCTCGCAACCTTCACCTTGTGCACCTGATGCTTCTTGCAAAAAGGACAATAGGCGTTTATCTCTTTCGGGAATTTCATCGATTTTCACCTGATTTGTCGCAAGGAAACCAACCTCTTAAGAAGTTGGATGAATTGCGATACATACCACATACCACTGTTTTTCCGCGGAAATGACCTGTGTTGGAAAGTCTTTATAAAGCATCGGGCCGCCGTATGTCGTATGTGGTTACGATGATGGCACAAGCCACAATACGTTTGAAAGTTCCGCATTCCAACCAGCTTGTAAAAACTACGCAGGAGTTCGCCAAGGCAACGCAGTTCGCTTACGATTATGCCCGGGCAAACAGAATCTCATCCTGGAAGACGCTCCACGAAAAGACTTACCGGAAAATCCGGAGTTTTTCCATGTTGCCATCACAGCTCTGCTGCAAGGCCATCAAATTTGCCCTTGAAACCAAACGGGGCTGCAGAAACAGGAAGGCGGATTTCAGTCGGGAGCTTTCAATCCAGTACGACCACCGCTCTTATTCATTTGATTTTTCCGGCAGATGTTCACTGGCCACTGTAAGTGGCCGACTGAGGCTGGACCTCCACGTCCCGGAGTACTATGCGAAGATGTATGGGGACTGGGAGGTACGCAGCGCAGTCCTGTGCCGTTCCGGGAAGGATCTGTTCCTGAATGTTGTCGTTGCCGAGGATCTCCCCGCAGCCGCTATCGGACCCGGGTCCAGGACAATCGGCATAGACTTGGGGATAAACAATCTGGCCGCAACATCCGATGGCCGGTTCTTCAAAGGAGTCAATAATCACATTGCAAGGCTTCAGGGATTGAGAAGCAGGCTCCAGAGCAAAGGCACAACGTCTGCCAAAAGGCACCTGAAAAATATCTCCGGCAGGCAGAAACGGTTTATGAGGAGCATCAATCACGAAGTCAGCAGGCGTATCGTCAGCAGAATAAACTCAGGAGATATGATTGTCATGGAAAATCTCCATGGCATAAGGAGCAGACGGCGGGGAAAGGTTCTGAACAGGCTGCTCTCCAGCTGGAGTTTTTTCCAGCTGAGGCAGCTTATAGAATATAAAGCGCTCAGAAAAGGAGCTATATTCGTAACCGTGCCGGCGCATTACAGTTCAAGAGAATGCAGCCGCTGCCATGAAAGCCACACTGAGCGGCCCGGAAACGCAGGCTTCTTCCGCTGCCTGAATTGCGGTTATTCCTGCAATGCTGACCTTAACGCTTCCTTCAATCTGAGGGACAGGACAGACGCAGTGCGTAATGCTCTGGGGCTGTTTGTCAACCAGCCTATTGTTGGAGATTGTGTTTACTACTCCGACAAGCCCACGGCTTCAGCCGTAGGTAGTTGACCTTATATTGTCTCCGCCATGCCTGCCTTGAGCAGCCATTCGGCCTCGGCATTCGGGAGGAGCTTCTCCTCACCCTGCCTGAAAGGCCCATAGACGGAATTATCAAGACCGCGGTACTGGGATACGTCCTTGGTTATGCGTATGCGCAGCCCTGGGGTCATGAGCGGCTCTTCGCTGGCCCACACGCTTTGTATCGTGCCATGCGACTTTTTTATTATCGCCGACAACTCTTTTAACATTTCCTTTTCCTCTGCCGTGAGGCCTGCGCCTTCGCGCTCGCCGCGGACTGCCATGAGGACTATCTTCTCCTCGCGCTTGGCTGATATGGCCATCACTATCTTCTTTATGTTCTCATACTCCTTTATGGCCAGCAGCGACTTTGACGAAGTGGCCTCGCTATTCTTCTTCGCGAGGAGGTCAGAGACCGAAGCGTAGAAGTCTTCGGGCAGTTTCACTATGGCCGATGACTCCATCTCTTTCTTCTGGATGTCCCTCAAATCAGAATAGCTGAGCATCTTACCCCCCGATACATTCTCGCGCAGGATAGAAATAGTGGCGTCGGGTTTTTATTGTTTGTTCTTTCGCGGTATGCGTTTCTTTTTCTTCTTGATCGCCATCAGCCCCTCAGCCTCAGGCCTCTTCTGCTCCCGCTTCCCGGCCATCGCCTTCTCTGCCATCGGCTTGGCGGCCTTTATGGGCATCTTCTCGCCATACACGACGATTTCTGCCTGTTTCTTCCTTTTGAACCCGAACAGCGCAAGCACATCTGAGATTGCGGCCTCCATGAATGACTTCTTCTTCGCCTCGCGCACGGGCACGACCGAGATGCGCTGGCCTGCACCAGAAGGCTTGCCGCTCACCAGGGTCCATCGCTCCTGTTCGTGCTCCAGGCAGTTCTTGCATAGCCTGCGGTTGTTCCAGATGTAGACATGGCCCTTGAGTTCGCGGCCGCACCGCTCGCAGGTTTCAGCATATGAGAGGACCTCCGCAGGCGGCTTCTCCCGCGCACGCTCGGTGATCCTGCGGTCATTGTCCCGCATGTCCTGGAGGCAATAGGGGCATGCCCACTGGCCATTGTACTGCTGGAGCTCGGTTGCCGGAAGGTACATCCTGCAGCGGGAGCATTGTTTGTTGGTGCCATAGAATATGCATGAGGAGCAATAGGGCAGGCCGTCGTTGCCGTATTCTATCTCGGAACTGCGGCCGCAGCGTATGCATGTGCCTGTGGACATGTGGAGAAATAGGAGCGATGGTTAAAAACTGTTCTCATCTCTGCCTTTTCTGGGCTTTCTGCACCTCGCGGATGAGGTCGGTGCGCGTGCTTGTGACGACGCGATCCAGAACGTCGCGTAGGACGGTCAACCGCTGATTTTGCGCCTCTGCCTTGATGGCCCCTCTCAGCCCCTCATTAAATTTATCGCCGGCGTCCTTGGTCAGCCCTTCAGGTCCGACCTGGTTGGTGCTATAGATCACGGTCAGGGACAGCTTGAGCGGCTTTCCCTCGGCAGTCGGTATGCCTGGGTCCGAAGTGTATTTGCCGGTCTTCTTGCCGCGTTCTGAGAGGTCTATCCTGACCGATGGGAATTTTTTAGCCTCGACTGGGGCCTCCGATTCTGGCCTCGCTAGAGCGGCCACGGGCCGCTCCCCTACCTCACTGTTCATCATCCATGGAATATCTGTGGTTTTTGTCGTCGCCGGGGTTGCTGCTTTCTTCTGGACGGCCGGTGGTTGCGTCGCCGTGACGGCTGGCGGCTTGAACGACGCGGACTGCTGTTCGGGCAGGACCCTGATGGTGCGCCCCTTCGGCTCTTCGGTTGCGGGCGGGCTCACCTTGACATAAGGAGGATTATACGTCGTTGCCTTGGCGGCTGGTTTTGAGGCTGCGATTGTCTTGTTGGGCACCGCATAGCCGAATGATTTTATCGGGGTTATCTCGTAGTTGAAGCGCTTCTCCTGCCTTCCGTTCCTGACATAATGCTCCAGGATGGCCTGCTGGTTGTTGAGCACCCACTGGCGCACGAAACCCGCCCGGTCCTTCTCAGGAAGGCTCCGGACATAATCCACCAGGTCCTTCACGGACTGCTCAGGCAGCCGCACGACCAGGTAGGAATCCCTGCCGCTGAGCAGCGGCACAGTGAGCGTCATGCCTTTGATTTCGCCTTTCCTGGATGTCTCCAGGGGGGAAGACATCTGCCTCTGGGCCAGCGACTGGGAGAGAGTCTGCAGCCTTACCTCGGCTTCGGTCATAGAAGAGGATTTGCAGGGAAAAGGTTAAAAACAGGATACGGCTGCCAGGGATTCCTATCCTTCCGCATGGCGTTTCCTTGGGAGATTCAGGAGCCCGGGATCCGTATCGTCCTTCCGCGCTGTGTTTCGGGCTTTGGGGGCCCGGCAGGAGCCTGCGGCTTGGCATCTTCCTTCTGGGCCGGTTTCGCCGGGGCTTCTGCAGCCACAGGCGCAGCCGGTTTCACTTTCTTCCCTTTTTTGGACTGTTTTCCGGATTTGGACGGCTTGGCCTCGTTTTTGGCAGATGCCGGCTGTATGGGCTCTGCGAGCGGAGCGCACTCGAACTTGGCGGTCCTCTTATCTCTCACGGAATTCAAGGCGGTCTCAAGGTTCTTCATCAGGATGCCCCTGACGAAACCTGACCTTTCGGCCTCTGGCATGGCTGCGGCAGCTTTTGCGATGCTGTACAAATAGCCATTGGGAAGGAACACCTGGATGTGTTCATTCTTCCTCAGGAGCATGGAATTGATCGCAAGGCCGTTTTTCAGATTGTCCGTGGAGTTGGTCACCTCTCCGCTCCTGATGGCTGCTGCGCATGTGTCAGCCCTGCTTGTTGCAGGGGCAGCAAGGGCTCCGGCAAGGACGCCGGCAGCGATAACTGTCCTTAGTCTCATAATAATACGTAATCTATAATAAACAGAATAATTTATAAAACACGACTAAGGTGGTCTTCGCTGCCTAGCTGGGATTGAGGATAAGAGAAAAATAAGAAGAGAAAAATAAGAAGAGAAAAATAAGAAGAGAAAAAGAAAGGAAAAAAGAAAGGCTGTTTAGACCTTCCTTACCTGGGCCACGAAGTCCTGGGCTGCAGACAGGGTGTCAGCGGCATCCTTGCCCGCGACCACTATCTTTGAGCCAGCCACGACTTCCTTCACGACCTTGGTCTCAGCGGTCCAGTCCACTGCAGAGCCCTGCAGGAGGTCCGCTGTCACCGAGTTGACCTTGTCGCCACCCACTGATATGAGGGTGTTGACGCCAACGGCA
>JACCLH010000080.1 GCA_013425375.1 Microcaldota archaeon
AAAATCTTCCACAAAGGCAAATTGATTGTTGACAAGTGATTCTCATGGCAGGAAACACACTCAAGAACATGGAAAACGTATGGGAGAGGTCAAGGGGCCACTACCACTACCCTGCGCTGGTGAAGCCGCGCGCGGCAGAGATACCCAACGGCGGCGCTGCCTATGATTTCAGGACCAGGCAGACGCTCGTGGACGAGAGCTTCGTGGGAAGCCTTTGTGACAAGAGTGGCCTGAAGCCTGAGGCCTGCCTTGAGGGCATATTCGTCCATGAGATAGGCCATTACATGGTCTTCCCCCGTACCCTCGGCACAATCATACTCGCTGGCAAGATGGCGAACGACTTCTTCGCAAAAGAAGGCGAAGAGGCCATCGGCTTCATACTCCAGACCTACGCCGACATGTGCACGGATACCGCAAGCATGTGCGAGGAGCAGAGGACAGGACCCATCCTCAATATCCGGCGCGGCCTTCAGGCCGACAAGAAAGACGAGCTCAACGGCAACGTCCGCGCCGTGATGCTGGCTTACCTCACATATACGGCGACACGCGCACCAGAAGAGAAGCTGGATTCCGTCCTCAAACGGATGACGGCAAGCGGCACGCCCCTGCTCGACAAGGAGCTGGAACCTTTCCTTGAGCGGATGCTCGGGATAGACTTCCTGGACCAGGACGTCGAGAAGATGCGCCAGGGCCTGTTCGCGTTCGGCAATATAGTCATAGACATGGTCAAGAAGTACGGCGGAGTGCCAGGTAAAGGCGGTATTCCTGGCGGCCCTGGCGGCTTGTCGGTGCCTGGCATAGGTGGCAAAGACGTCGACATAAAAGGCCTGATCAAAGGCGCCACCCCTGCGGACATAAAGGAAGCGCTCCGCGAGATAGCTGGCAAGGTGCATAAGGGCGAGTTCGACAAGATCAAGGAATGGCTCAGGGGCAAGGACGCCAGGCTCCCTGAGATGCCTCCGGTGATAACCATCGGTACATCTTCCGGAGAGCTGCCAGTGGACCAGGAGGTCGTTGAGTACTACAAGGACCTGTCCACCCACTATCCGTTGATAGTCACCAAGAAGATACTTGAGACCGACAGCCACATCCGCACCTGGAGCGATGTGAAGAAATGGAGGCCAGGCGACGACCCGTCAATGGCATTGCCGGGCAGCTCAGGAGGCATGCTCCTGCCAGGCATAACCAAAAGCATAAAGATAGGCGAGATGCCGGTCAAGACCACTGATTACAAGGTGCCCCATCTGCTCGTCGTGATAGACAGCAGCGGCAGCATGCCGGACCCGAAAAACCGCAAATCCTATGCTGTCCTGGGTGGCTACTGCGCGACCCGCTCCTACCATATCCAGGACGCTCATATAGGCGTGATAAACTTCAGCGGCGATTCGTTCTACCTGCCATATACACGGGAGCTGGACCATGCCCTTGGCGCCATAAGCGCATACCAGGGGGGCGGAACCACAGTGGATGTGGAGATGGTGAGGAAGATGCTCGGGCCTGAGATGGCAGAGCTGTATTCGCACCGTCCTGAACGCCACATGGGAGACCTGCGGAGAGAGTTCATGAAGAAGGAAATATCCATCGGCATACCTGATGATGTGTTCAAGGCCGAGTCCATAGACGTGCTGCTGTTCACTGACGGCGGCATAAGCAACCTGGACGAGGTGCTTACGCTGTTCGAGGAAAAGGCAGAGCTCAACCGCGCGACGATTGTGCTGACGCATGGGTTCGCCCAGGAGCTCATCGATAGGATGGACAGCAGGATACAGGTCCACAGGATAGATGAACCGAAGGACATCCCGAACATCGTGATACGCGAGGTCACCAGGAATTTCGCTGCAAGGGTTGAGGCGATAAAATGAACCTCTTAGCGGTTGCGAGGAGCACTCCAGCCGTTCCGGTCCTGACGATGGGCACAGTCGTGGCTATGGCGAACCGCTTCGCCAGATACAAACCCGAGACCGAGCGAACGGTGAGGAAGGTCGAGGTTAGCGGCGATGAGCTGAGCTATCTCAGGCAAAGGTGCGAGATGCTTAGAAGCATGACTCCAGAGCAGGCCCTTCAGGTGATAGAGTTTCACAAGGATTTGAATGCCTTCCAGGCGCTTGACCTTGCCAAAAGAGAGAAAAAACTCATAGTCCCGAACGACGTTCATGACAGGATTCTGACAGAGACCGACAAGAAGTATACGGTATGGACTGGTACATTGGTCATTTATGAAGCTCCGGATAAGTCTTTTGGAGAGAAGGTTGTTTTTGATTCGGAATTCAATAAGCCGTATACTGTCAGTTTTGAGGTCCCAGAAAAATTCAGGGGGAAAAGAAACTGCGCCTTGGTTGTAGAGCATCCGGATTTTGAGTTCGTTTATTCAGGGAATAATCGTTTCGAGCTCAAGACTGCTGAAGGACACGTCAGTCTGCTTGAGTATTTTCCAAAAGCTTCAAAAGAATGGTATGAATACGACGAACGATTCAGGATTCCGGTGGGCGAACCAAAGCGAATAAACCGCTCACTGAGACGGCTCTATCGAAATTATGCTGAGTATATTGGCTCTTTGCTCCGCGAGGTCAACGACTTCTTCGGCGGCTACGGGAGGCGTGGCGTCGGTGCCGGCGTTCGCTGGTCCGATGCTTCTGGGGTGGCGTTGTTTTAGGTGACGATTATGGCTGAACCTGCACTGGCGAGACGAACCGAAAATACGCGTGTTCCAGTCCTGGCTATGGCGAACAGGTTCAATAGATACAAACCCGAGACCGAGAAAGCGGTGAGGAAGGTCGAGGTAGTCGAGGACGAGACGCTGAGACAGCTGAAAAAGGCATGGGGCACGTTCAAGTACGATAATACGGACCCGGATTTTTACAATAAAGCCGCGAATGTGGTAAAAAAATTGGACTATTCGGCTTCAGACGTTGAGAACTTTAGCCTCGCGCTTGCGGAATTCCAGGATGAGGGTGGTTTCCAAAGCAAGGCGGGGGTATTCCTTAGTGCCTTGACAAACAACGGAAAGGATAGTGATTACGTCATCCATACAGCCCATTTGGAAGTGCCGGTTAACCTTATCGGCTGCTTCAACACGAAAAACATCGTGGTGAATGGGGATGTCGGCAAGGCTGTTGGCAGCGGGATGAAGAACGGCACCATCACGGTGAACGGGAATGCCGGTTCTGCTGCCGGGATTGGGATGCTAGGCGGCTCGATAACTGTGGAAGGGAATGCTGCCGATGCTTTCGGGTGGTATATGCAAGGCGGCGAGATCCATATCCAAGGCGAGATTGGAAAAATCGCAAACGATATCGACCATGGTAAAATCTATCACAAAGGCAAGCTGATAGTAAATAAGTGATTCTCATGGCTGGAGCGGGGCGGAATCGTGCGGTCGGTCCGGTCACTGGCATGGCGGGCAAAGGAATCTGATTGATAAAATGTATGCCTTGAGATATACATTCATACACAAACAGTATGAATACTGCAAAACACCCAGTGTTGATGCCATGACCCTGAAAAACAAAGGACCGGAAAACGGAAGGACAGTCGAAAGGAAGGACGATAAGCGCCCTGCCGGTTCAGGCCAAAGGCAGAGAGAATGGAG
>JACCLH010000059.1 GCA_013425375.1 Microcaldota archaeon
GCCCCATTACTCGCATCCCGTGCCCCTCTATTTGTATCCCGCGCTCCACTGATTGCGTCTCTCGCGCTCGCGGTTTCGATGTTTGGTTGCGTGAAAAACAGCGAACCGGCGAAGAACCCATCCTCTGTCCAAGCGAAGCAAGCAGAACAAACAACCCAGCAATCCGAAACGCCCAGCAAGCCGATTACGAATCCGTTCCTTGGCCCTCGGGAGGATGGACCGTTCTTCGAGCCGGTATGCGAAATGCCGGAAAAAGAGGATAATGCTCCGTTTTCTGTTCCAAAAACCTACCCCGAAGCGCTCGAGTCGCTCCGTAGTGGTGGGTTTGAAGGCGCAGCAGACGCATTGAAGGAGCGGGTATCCCAGAAAAGCAGGAAGATGAAGATAGATAAGGACCGGGCGGTCGTGATAGCCGGTCATATTCTCGACATCATCCCGTCAATGCCGAACGCGAGCGAATTGGAGAAGACTATGCCTAAGTCGGTGGTGGAGCTGGTCGTCTCGGTTTTGGAGCGGGACGTATCTTGGGAGGAAGCAGAGAAGATAGCGGATTTCCTCCTTCGTTTCACCGGAGCCATGCGTTTCGGCAATATTGCCCAGTTCGACTCCAACCATTCCCATGTGATAGGCAGGGAATGGAGCCAGATAGATTATTCAGGAGAGGGAACGACCTGGCAGCAAAAGAAAAGAGAATGGTCGAAACAAGGAGTCGTCAATTTCAAGAAAGCGGAATATATCGAGAAATATCTCCAGCACGCCAAAGAGCAGGGCTACTTCAGGAGAATCTACAAGCCGGAAGGGCAGTGGCCATAGTCAGAGGCCGTTCCAGCATATCACTGTTTTTAATATTGCACATCCATTCCAGTGCGGTGTCTTGATTGGAAAAGCGCTTTCAGCTCCTGCTCAATCTCATCCTTTCCATAGCCATCTTCGCGGCCATATTCTATCTGGTGGGCTTTGACAAGATAGCCACAGCCCTCCTCAGCATACGTCTGGAGTTCTTCGTTCTTGCGCTGGTGGTCTATTTCTGCCTCAACATCATGATGGCTTACCGAGTGAAAATCGTTCTGGCAAGCATAGGCGACAGCCTCCCGACATTAGATATCCTCAAATCCAGCCTTGCAGGCATGCTGGCATCGGATTTCACGCCTGCCCGGGTCGGTTATTTCTTCACGGCATTCTCGTTGTCAGCCAGGCACAAGATTCCGTTCGAGAAGACCCTGCTTTCCATCTTTGGCCCGCAGCTCTTTGATTTCATGATAAAGGTGATATCTGCGGCCATACTCTTCTACCTGATAATATCCATTGCAGGCGGAGGCAACCTCATGGTCAATGCCGCTGTCCTAGCGGTTTTCGCATGCGGAATAATATCTGCAGCCCTGCTTGTTTTCTATCCCCCGCTTCTCAAACTACTCGCTCCGTTGGAATCTCTCCCGCTCATTCCGTTCGTTTTCAATTTCGTCAGGCGCATGCACCTGCATTCGCACAAGGTCCTTGCAATCAAATGGAAGATAGCGGCCGTGACTCTGGTCTGTTGGTCCATGAAAGGCGTGGAGTGGTTCCTCCTGTCGAAAGCCATAGGTCTCCAGCTCTCCGGCAACCTCATCAACGACCTTCTTTTCATGATGGTGTTCCAGGGCGCCCTGACCATAATCCAGTTCCTGCCCATACCTACCCTGGCCGGTGCAGGCGCCAGTGAAGCCGGCTTCGCAGCAGCGCTCCTGCCTTTCGGCGTCCCTCTAGAAACAGCCGTGAGTTTCGGCTTCCTCACAAGGATGGTCATGATAGTCGTGGATTCGCTCTCGCTCCCGATCCTGCTGGATTACCTCCACAACCACAGCCTGGAGAGTTCGCTGGATAAGATATTCAAGCTGGAGTGAACGGCGCACTTGATGAGGTTCAATTTCATGGTAACATTGGATTCATAGAAACATTTATAAAGAAAGGACTTTTAATATATCAGCATATAGTATTGTTACCAATATTCGCATATCATGATATATTAAAAGGTGGTTTCAATGGCAGAGATATCCGAACTCGTGAAGCAGAATCCATGGTGGGCGATGCCTGCTGCTATCGACAGCGATCCGAAGATACGGGATTTCGAGGCCGCACAGATAAAATGGTCGCCAAGATTGAGGCGTCACATGGCTCTGGACAAGGATGTGGTCTATTCATTGCGCGGCCCAAGGCAGGTCGGGAAGACGACTCTCGTCAAGGTCATAATCCGCGAGGAGCTCAAGAAAAGGAAGCCCACGGACATCTTCTATTACACCTGCGACCTTATCACCGATCCAAAGGTCCTCAAAGACCTGCTCGAGACCTTTCTCCTCTGGTCGCAAAGGCAGGGTCCGGGTAGGAAACTGATATTCCTGGATGAGGTTTCCAGGGTGAAAGACTGGGAGTTTGCCCTGAAGAATATCGTAGACGTGTATTCGCTCAGCGAGAAGACGTTCGTGCTCACAGGCTCATCATCATGGGATCTGAAGCATGGCATAGAGCGCCTTCCTGGGAGGAAAGGCGAACTCACAGGGGAGCAGAACCATAAAATCCTCCTGCCGATGAAGTTCGCAGAATATGCTGCATTGCGCGATCCGGTCCTATATTCCGACATATCAGCTTCCGGGCTTGCGGACAATAAGATACGGAAAAACGCCTTCCTTGCCCTTACCAGGGGCGAAGCGGAGAAGTGGATCGATCCAATCCTGCCGCATCAGCAGCGACTGGACGATCTTTTCGATGAGTATCTCCTCTCCGGGGGGATAATGAGCGCAGTAAACCAGCTTGTCTCCAAAGGCGAGATACAGAATACCACATATGAGCTCTACCTCCAATTCTTCATGGGGGATCTGGCAAAACTCATGCGCAAAGAGGCGACGGCGAAAAAGATCCTCGCAGCAGTGATCCGGCACCAGGGTAAACCTGTAGGGTGGTCAAACATCTCCAAGGAAATGGACATACATTCGCCAATCACCGTGACGCAGTACGCTGACGTCCTGAAGAACCTGTTCGCCCTGAACATATACAACGCGTTCGACCAGAACCGTAGGATGCCGAAATTCAGGTCGGAGAAGAAGCTTCAGATCCCGAACCCATTCTTCTTCCATGCTTTTCGGGGCTACATAGAGAACCCTGCAGGGGACTACTTCAGGCAGGCCAAGGATTTCGTCCAGACGACAGAGGGCAAGGCGCTGCTTGCCGAGTATGTGGTGGGGGACCACCTGTGCCGGCTGGCATACAACTACGCTCCGAGCGACCTCTATGACCAGTCAGACTCGGTATTCTATGTGCGGACGAATAAGGGCGAATGCGTGGATTTCATAGCCAGGGCGGGCCAGGAATTCGTGCCGGTCGAAGTGAAGTACCAAAACCAGATCAATTCCGGAGATTTCCGGCAGCTCCAGAAATTCAAGCATGGCCTGATAGCGAGCAGGCAAACTACCGAGATACGGGACAGGTATGCAGCGATTCCGGTCCCCATATTGCTCATGTTCATTTGACATGATGCCTTTACCTTTCATTTTATATTTGTTTGAGGCGTTAATCGATCCATGCGTGTCATCGTAAGCGGCGGCGCAGGCTTCATAGGTTCCCATCTAGTTGACAGGCTGATAGATGAAGGCCACGAAGTAGTCGTGATAGACAACCTCTCGGCTGGTAAGAAGGAATACGTGAATAAGAAGGCGCATTTCGTCAAGAAAGACATCCGAACGGACATCTCGGAAGAGCTAAAGGGTGTCGAAACGATTTTCCACATTGCCGCAGACCCGGATGTGCGAGTCAGCGCCATAAACCCGAAGAACTCGTTCGATGTCAATGTGGCTGGCACATTCAGCGTTCTGGAAGCATGCAGGAAAGCTGACGTGAAACGCTTAATCTTCCCATCCACTTCGACTATCTATGGTGAGGCCAAGGTCATCCCAACGCCAGAGACTTATCCATGCGCGCCAATCAGCAATTACGGCGCCAGCAAGCTCGCCTGCGAGGCGTACATCTCATCCTATGCCGCTTCATATGGCATAAAAGGCACCTCGTTGCGCCTTGCGAACATTTTCGGCGAAAGAAGCACTCATGGCGTGATGTTCGATTTCTATCATAAGCTGAAGAAGAACCCGAATTCGCTCGAGATTCTGGGTGATGGGAAGCAGGACAAGTCCTATCTCCACATCTCAGACTGCGTGGATGCCTTCCTAACTACCTGGAAGATCCAGAAGATACAGTACGATGTCTTCAACGTGGGCAGCAGGGAGAAGCATAAAGTGGACGAGCTGGCTACGACCATGTGCAAAGCCATGGGCCTGAGCCCTAAGTTCACCTATACCGGCGCCTCGAGGGGCTGGGTGGGGGACATGAGGCTTATGCTCATGGATACCAGGAAGATCGAGGGGCTTGGGTGGAAGCCAAAAGTCGGTTTTGAGGAAGGGGTCAATAAATACGTTTCCTGGTTGCAATCGGAAAAAAACTAAACCCCGTAACCCATAGTTTTAGGCTTCCTTGCCAGATTGAGAAGCAGTGTCAAAAATGCGAGAACGAGGAATGGCGGGAACAGCAACACGAACAGGAAAAGCTTCAGGGCATGGATGAAAGCATTGCAGTTCTCTGCCAGCAGGTAATGGCCTGTCCTTGATGACACCCATGTTTCTTTCGCTACAATCATCGAAACAAGCGCCCCGAATGTGTTTATAGGCATCAGGAGGGTCTTCTTCCTCAGGGTGGCGAAGGCCAGCTCCAACAGGTGCCCTATCTTCGTTCCGTCTTTATACCGGTATATGAAATACTCTGCTCCTTTCGCTGATGGCGATGGGGTGACAATCCTGTCGAATTTCAACTCTTCCTGTGCAAACTCTGGGGCGCTTTTGAAGCCTTTTGCCGCATCGAGGCCATAACGGTGCATAATCACGCAATATAGTATGTGAAGCCCTGCCTTCCTAGTAGTCGGTGTACCAAATATCATATAGCACAGGCACAGCACTGCAAAATCATACAGATATATGTCTGCATGCTCCGGGATGCAGAGGAGCATCCCGTTTGTTCGGTATCTAACATCACGTTCGAAATCCGCGAAGATGGAATGCTCTTTTGGGTGTGTGATCCTGCTTTCGGTTCTCACCGGCTTGGCTAAAAGGAAGAGCCTGGCCTCGACTTCTCCATCTTCTCCTCCCATATACAGCGGTGCGAAGTGCAGTCCGACCTTTCTCAGAAGCCCTATATCTATAAGGCTGTAATATGGAAGCCCACTCCCATAGTGCACTTCCTCACCATCCAGCAGGAACACTACCGTGCCATATACCAGCGGATTGCCCTTGCGATGCTCTTCCACCAGTGTTTCTATATGCCGTTTATTGACCGGAAGGCAGTCGTCATCCGTGATTATGATGTACTTATATCCGTTCTCCAGGGCGTATTTCTCTCCGGTGAAGAATC
>JACCLH010000070.1 GCA_013425375.1 Microcaldota archaeon
GCCCCCACAAACACGAAAAGCGTGGCCACAGGACTCACCTGCAACGTAGCTACCTCCAGCATTATGGGGGCTATCATGTCCCCTGTGCCCAAATCTATCCTCTGCTCCCTCTCACCAAGCCTCACTGGCGGCGCTCTGGCCGTCACTGTGAAAGCAAGGTCCTTCTTCACGACGAATTCGGCCAGCGCCACCATATGCTTTGTCGCGAAGACAGCCAGGAAGTCGTAGAATGAAAGGAAAATCAGGAATATCAGCATGGGGACCAGCCCCAGCGACACCCCGAATATCACGCCGACACCGGCAGTGGCGAAAACAGCAGCAGCATTCTTCAACCCATGCAGGTATGCCCGTGCCCCTGAGAAGGCCAGTCCCATGAAAATGCCTGCCAGGGTGCTCACCTCATATCCTGCCACCAATCTCAGGAACGCATAGAACACTATGGAGCTGGTGCTCGCTACCAGGAAGAACTCCATGGCCCTGAAAAGCAGTTGGGACAGGCCGAAATAGCGTATCATCACCATCATGAGCACGGCGCCGGCCAGGATATAGCCCATGAAGAACAGGGCGTTCACAGGGTCAGAGGCATCCGTCGTCACGACAAGGTCGCTCACGAACGGATTGGAAGACATGTCCGTCAATACCGCTATGCCGGTAAAGATGCCCAGCAATTGGGCTGCTATGAATATCAGTAGCATGGTCGCTAGGAGTCGCATGAAATCTTATTCCCCCACTATCTTTATATGCCCATACTCTTTCTCATATACGATTCCTCTCCTCAGCAGTTCGGTTATTATCTTGTGGGCCGTGTTCTCATCTATGTCATAGGACTTGGCGTCTGATACGACCTCCTTGACATCGGCAGTGTCGGTCCTGCGGAGGTGCTCCCTTATTATGTCAAGTATGGTGTCTTCCCTCTGCAGCTTGTCCCTGGCGGATTTGGGTTTGCCTGTGGTCACAACATCGACATCGAATTTGCCAGTCGCCTTGTCGGTCATGATCTGCATCATTACGTAGTTGAAGAGCGATATCGCGACTTCGGAATCCTCCTCCTCCACCGTATCCTTCAGCCTCATCTTGGCATTGGCTTCCGCCAGCCTCACAAGTCCTTCCAGGTACCTCGGTGTTATGGCCACCGAGCCCGAATCCTTGCTCTTGCCCCTCAGGTCCACATAATATTCCTTTATCTTCTGGGATGCCTCCTTGGTGAGTTTGGGGAATATATTCCTGCGGGCATAAGCTATGTATTTCCTCAGCAGGTCCTTGTCGAATACATCAGCATCCACAATCTCCTTGCCCATATGGGTGGACAGTATATGTTCGGCCAGTTTCGCGTCCTTCTCCTCGTCAAGCACATCCGCTATCGGGAATATGAGGTCAAACCTCGAGAGCAGCGCGGGCGGCACATCGAACTGGTCAGCCAGGTTCTTGGTCTGGTCGAACCTGCCGTATTTCGGGTTGGCCGCGGCAAGGATGGCTGTCTTGGTCCTGAACTTCGCGACTATGCCTGCCTTGGCTACCGAGATTGTATTGTGCAACACGGCGCATTCTGATATGAAGGCACGGCTGGGCTCGACAGTGACGTCATAGACCCATTTCTCCCCGGTGTTCGGAACCTGCTCTACTCTGCTGATGCCTACGAACCCTATGTCTCCGTATGTGATTCTCTCCAGTTTGCATAGCTCCTTCTCATGGCTTGCCCTGCGCTCCAGCACTGTCCTGAGAGCAGGACGATACCTGTCCTCGCGCGACGTCTTCTCCCAGTATGTCACAGTCGCCCGGCTCACGCCTGCGGCCCGCGCGATCTCTTCCTGGGATATCCTGTGCTCATGGCGGATTTCCCGCAGTCTTTTCCCTCCGCTATCATCGCATTCCATGAGGCCCGATTTGACGCTCTTTATCTTTTCCCGCAGCACCTCACATAAGGATGTGAAATTCCTTCTCGTGAAGCAGTATCCTTTCTTCTGGATGTGGAGGCCGTATCCGAAGACGGAGTATTCCGGTATGCCCAATCCCTTAAGAAGCCTGAACACGGGGCCGTCGCAACCAGCTATGACGTCCGTCGTGTTCCTGTACGCCCCCTTCTTGGCCAGATATCCCTCCAGTTTCACCAGCTTATGCCTGGAGAGGAAACCTATCCCGTCTTTGTATGCCTCCAGGTTCTCTTTTCCGGTTATGGTCAAGCGGAAAACCTTGCCGTCCATGAATATGTGGCTCCTTATGCCGAACCGCAGGAGTAAAAGCTGGATCTGTTCTATGAAATGCTTGTTCTCACCGACCAGGCCAACGTAATGGCCGCTGAAGGTTCCATCCGAATCAAAAACCGCCCTCAGTAGCGCAGCGGCCTGAGGCTTCGGAGCCGAGAGCATCTGAGGAGGTATGATTTTATCAGCGCCTTTTTCCACGAGGGAAGGGTGCAGACGTCTCATGGTTTCAAGAACTGGCTTTGATATTATGCGCGAAGCGATAACGCCTGTTTTCGGATTTGTCCTCGAATATATATTCGCCCCTAATGCTGACCCGACCGCATCATCGTAATCCTCGATGAGTGCCGCGTCCTTGTTATAGAAGTTTATGCCGTTTTTCACGCCGCGGTTGAGCTCATAGCCGCCATCCGTGATATGATAACCCACAAGCTTGAAAATGCCTGGCTTCTCCCCCTCACCAAGCGGTTTCTCTGTTAACGGCAGCTTCCGTGGCATCAGCGTATAATCGCGTTCGGTCAGTTCGCACGCTTCCTTTGTCTTTATCTCGCCATCCTCGACCACCCAGAAAGGGTGCTCTGGCGTGACAAGGAATCCCCGTCCGGTCTGTAAAACCACCTTTACGAAATGGTCCGGGGCGATGTGCTTGCTTATCTGGGCGGGGGTGGTCTCGAAAATGCCCTTGAAATCCGTAGTGAGGATGCGTATGTCTCCTATCCCTTCCCGCAGGACAAGGCAATCATGGCCCCTCACCAGTTTCTCCTGATGATGTTCCATACGGGATTCGACAAACTCCCCTATAGGTAGCTCCCTGCCATCCGCGAGCATCAGCTTCGTCGTAGGGTGATAACTCTGCGTTTCCATCGCCTCGTGGAGCGCCCCCAGGTCCTCCTCCTCTATCTTGTCGAACTCGTCCACCTGGGCGGTTCCTCCGCTCGCAAGGACAAGCGCGCCTGCCTTGAGGGTCCAGCCGCCTTCACCAAGCTCGTCCTTCTCTGCTGTGACAGTAAGTCCTGCGCCCGAGACGCTCTTGCCGCTGACATAGATGCTTTTCGGGGCGATTTCTGAAATACTCTGCAAAAACCTTGAGTTATGGATAATAAGGCTGTTCGCTATAAAGTTGTGTGTGGAGTCCACCTGCAGGTCATAGACCCATTTCTCTTTAGGCCTCACCTTTCTCACTGTTTTTACCTTGTCCCAGAAGATGTGGGACTTGGAGAGCGTTTCCAGGACGGAGATGTTTTCCGAAGCCTTCTCAAGCCGTTCATCATCGAACAGGGCCTGGGTCAAGAACGACTTCTTGAATGCTCCCAGCACGCGCCTGAATGTCATGTACGAAGGGTTTCTGTCCCCTCTCTCTAGATGCCTGTATGTCGGAAGCGGGATGCCGCAGTCTGCCTGGCGCAGGCCCAGGCACATCCGTGTTTCCTTCAGTATGGTCTTCAGGCCAGGAATGACATCTATGTTCGTGTTGAAATTTCTCCTGAGCTTCGCCAGCCTCCTGACCTTTTCCCCTGATGTGAACGATATGAGCCCGCCGTATCTAACGGCGTTCTCTCCGAGTATGAACATGCGGTGATATCTCGTGGGCTTGTGGTTTTTCGCATTGGTGGCCCTCGCGAGCGTGGGATGGAGCTGGCTGATGATGCCGAAACGCATGAGCAGGAGCCGGACATCCTCCAGCAGCTCCTTGCTCGCAGATACGACCGTTATCCCTTCCTTCCCTATGCTTGCCTCACAGTCGAAATATGCCCTGATGAACTCCTTGATTACTGCATTCTCGCTCCTCATGATTATCTGCGGCACGGTCTTACCGAATGAATCCCTGGTCATGCCGAAAGACTCAAGGATCTCCCCTAGCTCCACTGAGAATGTGCATGCTGCTTTCGCACTGCTCGCAGTCGCTTTTGTTTTTGTAGTGAGGCCGAATCTACCCATGATTCCGGAGAAATCGCTGAGAAGGTCATCATCGCTGTTGGTCAGGCTTATCTCATAAGAGCTTGTCCTTCTCACGTAGCCGTCTCCGGTGAGATACCCCAGCAGCCGTGCGAAATCGCCGTCAAGCGTCTCGGGCAGCCTGACCCTGCTCGCATTGGTCTTTCCTGCCTTGGGGCGTGGAAGCATCTGCGGCTTTCCTTTTATCGGGATGTAGCGCGGAGTCGCTATGAACTCCCCTTCCGCAAGCATCCCGGCAGCCTTCGGGACGATGTTGCCGCCTGAAGGCACGAAAAACGGGTGCTTTGGCGTGACCGTTATCTTTCTCCCTGTCCCTGTCTCTATCTCGTACATGTGTTCGGGAGCCTCCAGCTTCCAGAAATATGTCGCCTTGCTCTCCTCCATCCTTCCGCAGAGATTAAGGGACAAGAGGTCATGGTTGCTTATCGCATAGACGCCGTCATCCACCCTGTGCGTCTCCTTCTCTTTCAGGACTTCTTCCACCATATCCCTTATCTTCTGCACCGAACCGTCCGCGAGCATGACCCTGCTCTCGCCGTCAGTGCATTTGGCGATGCCAGGGTCGCCGATGAGCAGGATGTGTATATCATCCCTGATAGGCATGCCGCCGGTCATTGTCTTGCCGCGGGTACCTCCGAAAAGCTGGAGCGCGAGCGCTTTCTTCACCTCATTGTGCCCATAGATGGAAGGCGCGATGGAACGCAGGATGACGTCCCCTATCTCAGGATTCTTGGCGAGCTCCTTCAGCCTCCGCTCTTCCTCTTTGGTTATCTCTATCTCCTCAAAGTCCTTCTTGAGGCTCCGGATGCTGTTAGCCTCCACGAAGCGGCCGTATATGAGTTCCTGCTTCTGTCTCATCTTGATTGGCGGCCTGAGCCTTAGCACGCCAACCACATCCACATTGTCTCCTGGCGCCAGCTTGTTCACCAGGTCGTCCTCAAGCACAAGCTCTATGTGGGCCGCAGGCGCCCCCCCACGTATCCTCTCAAGCAGCTCCTGCACCTCTGCCTTCTGGATGTCTGTGAATGTGCTTTCCTCATCCACCTGCCTCAGGGCGTATTTCTTGCAGCTCTCGCACCTTTTCGGCGGGTTGAAGTTCTTGGTTACGAATACCTTGAACTTCTCATCGCAGAGGGTGCACCTGTACATTGCCACCTTGACGCGGTGCATGACCTCTGCCCTCTTGGTCACCACGCACTTGAAAGCGACCAGCTCGTTTATGTTCCTGGAGCTGAGCTGCTCTATCAGCTTGTCCTCTGAAGGCACGTCCACGAACCGCACATGCGGAGTGAAGTCCTTGCCGGCAGGCACCTTCATGTTCAGCTGTTTTATGGCCTCCTCGGCAGCTTCCACTATGAGGTCAGGGGACCTCACCAGGGCGTCGGCCAGGTCAGGGTCGAACTTCTCCAGGTCGGTATAGGTGACGAACACGCTTTTCTGGGTCGGATAGATGCGCACTAGGTCATCTATCCTGGATTTATAGATAGTCGTGAAGAACTCGTTGAACGCGGCTATCTGCGACGAAACATCAACCTCCATAGAAACCCTCATAAAAATAGTGGAAGTTTATATGGTGCATGCGGTTTAATAAAGCTGCTTCCGGTTCATTTCCGCGCTCATCTTTTTTAAATTCTCGGTGCGACAGACAACCATGAAAAAAGCCATCCTTCTCGTGATAGACGGATTAGGGGACCTCCCTACGCCGAAAACACCCCTTCAGGCAGCGAAGAAGCCGAATCTCGACAAGCTTGCCAAAGACGGCATCACAGGCATGCTGGCCCCTGTCGGAAGGTTCATCGTGCCAGGCAGCGACACTTCGCATCTCCAGATGCTCGGTTATGACCCTGAGATATACTACTGCGGTCGCGGCCCTCTCGAGGCCCTTGGCGTCGGAGTAGCCCTGGAGGAGGGCGATGTCGCTTTCCGCGCGAATCTCGCCACAGTCAAGAATGGCAAGGTGATTGACCGGCGCGCAGGAAGGATAGACACCGCCACGGCAGCCACGCTCGCCAAATACGTGCCAAAGGAGATTGACGGCGTGCAGATAATCTTCAAGACATCAGTGGAGCATCGCGGCGCATTGGTCCTGAGAGGTCCTGGCCTGAGCTGCTGCGTCAGCGATACGGACCCGCACTCTCCGGGCGCAATCCACGAATGCCAGCCTCTGGATGACAGCCCTGAGCCGAAGAAGACCTCGGATATCGTCAACAAATTCACCAAACTCGCCATGGAAGCGCTGTCAAAAGCCCCTGAGAACAGCAAAAGGGACAAGCCGGCCAATGCCATCCTAGTGAGGGGCGCAGGCTCCTATCGCAAGCCGCCCTCCTTCCATGAACGCTTCGGCCTGTACGCTGCATGCATCGCAGGCGGCGCGCTCTACAGGGGAGTCGCCACCTTCATGGGCATGGACCTGGTCATGGTGCCTGGCGCCACAGGGGACAGGAACACCGACATAGCCGCGAAAGCAAAAGCCGCAGTCAAGGCTTTGGGAGAATACGATTTCGTCTTCATGCATGTGAAAGGGTGCGACAGCGCAGGCCATGACGGCGACTTCGCCGCGAAGAAGAGGATGATAGAACGGATAGACAGGGAAGCCATACCGCTCCTTGCCGAGAGCGGCGCATGCCTTGTGATCACAGGAGACCATTCCACGCCAGTCAGCCTGAAAGCCCACTCCGGCCATGAGGTGCCCATCATCGTCCATGGCGGAGAGAGGAAGGACGACGTCAGGAAGTTCGACGAGCTCAGCTGCGCCAAGGGCGGCCTGGGTCATGTCAAGGGCAGGCACATCATGCCGCTTATCCTGAACATCACCGGAAGGGCAGAGAAATACGGGACCTGAGCCGGCCTGACCATAGAATAATAAAAGAAGGGCTTTGTAGAAATGCTCTAAGAGAAGCCCGATCTGCCGACGCGGGGGGACCGCGCAGCGGTGGGTCCTGCGTCAGCAAGCGCGTCCTGACTGATGGCTTTGGACTAGCGCGGCAGGCTCCCAGAAGTAGGGTTTCTACAGAGCCAAAAGAAGATAAGAAAAAAGAAAAAGCCTAATCTTCTGATTGGACAGTTCCGCTCAGGGTGGCCACGGCAAGCCTGGAGGGTGCGTCTGACACCTCGTCCTCGAACCTGTACACCACAGCCAGCGTTCCCTTGAAGCTGGAGCCGGATGTGAGCACGACATTGGTCGTACCGTCTGCCTTCATGCACGGGACCTGGCTGGTCGAATTCCCGAACTGATGGCTCTGTCCTGAGGCCAGCGGCACCTCACCACCGGGCAACGGGGTGACCGCTGCCTTGTTCACATTAGCTGAGGTCTCATCAGTGCACAGAACCCCCAGCACCTTTACCGGCCTGCCCTGGCTGTTGTCCAGCTGGAATATGAGCCTGACGTTGCTGTCCGTATCAGCCACCAGCACGTGCTGCTTCTGGTTGCAGTTGAATCCTGGCTGGGTGAACTGGCACATGTCAGGGGCCTTGAGCGA